>NZ_VHTC01000058.1:0-6389 GCF_013048685.1 Vibrio sp. A8-1 | reverse complement strand
CAATAATAAACCGCTCATTATCAAGCAATGCTTGGGCCCGTGGCCTAAGTATTGCCGTGCCTGAAATTTAAGAAACCAGATTTTTCGCTTTATTACCTATGTCACGCCATGCTGCCGTAAGCTCACAGATGATGGTACAGAAGAGTTGCGACTATTTTGGTTTAGCCTATCTTCAAGCTCAGCCAACTTATTCCATAAAAAGTGGATGATATCTTTTGCCTCTTCAGGCGAATCGAAATCTGGCGGTGGAGGTAATGTTTTCTTATTCATACCTCCAGATTGCCACCACAAAAAGATCACTCAAGTTGAATGTGGGATCAAGTTAACTCAGTCACATAAATTTGCTGTCAATAGCTCCTGGGTGAATAGTTACGTTATTTTGACCTTGAGTTACACCACCACTATCCCGATTTGCCGTTAATTAAATTTTGGCTCGCGTCGGCGTCATGTTGCTGCCGAGCATATACCGTCAATCAGGGCGAGTTGTGGCTACAACACCTTCGCTTGACTCAAGCCATGTGCCTCGCGATGGAGCAGCAGTCTTATAGTCCTGATAATCTCGTCGGATACAGCGAACGAATGGTCATCGTCGTGGATGTTGAAACTCGGTGGGTGGTGTTTTGCAGTGAGAAACCGTTCTTGCCCTTCAAGGCGTTGGGGTTTCAATTTTGGCATTGTTACTATCCCTCACCACATTGAGGTAACCAAACAATAAAGGCTCTGGCTCTATGGAAAAGACCCACATTGTTCTATCCCTTTATTTTGCTGAGTATCTGGCGCATATCCAGAGTTCAGGCAAGATTGACCCAACGGGCTCTGTTGGGCTAAAACCAATCGTCTTCAGCAGCAAAAAAATCTAAGGGATCAATACTCATCAACTGTTGATGCAAACGCGCCGCATCAACTCGCTCTTTCAAGAGCTGCTGAAGGTGTTTGACCGTTCTCACCTCTTGGCATCGCTGATGCAGCTCTTGCGCCTCTTGTTGTAGAGAATGACGGTATTGGCTGAGTTCTCTTTCTCGGGAAACTTTGTTTCCTCCACCAAACTTCTGCCAAATAAAACTCTTTATATCATCACCGCTCCTCAGCTCTTGGTATTCTCTATTTAACAGAGCTACTTTCTCTTTGAGCGTTGCCTCTAAACGCGCGAGCAATTTGTCGTCCATTACCATTTCATGATCAGGCAGGTACTGCTGAGCCATCAAAAGCAGTGCAACCACATCTTTTTCTTTCTTCGCTTGTGATAGCTGCTGCATTAACGCACTTTTTTCATCTTTTTTGGTGACATCTGTTTCTCTATCAGGGTGTAGCTGCTTAGCTAATTGCCGATACAGCTTCGTCATCTGTTTATCGCTATACAGTGCTTGACTCATCGGTGAGAAAGGCGCGTTCAATTCATGATTTAAATCATCACCCGAGAAAAAGTCCTCTGCGCCCCAATCAAATGCGTCTTCCTTTTCATTACTGTCAGCGTCAATTTTTTCCGCTAAAAGTTCTTGCAGGTAAGCCTGGAACTTGTGCGGCTCTCTCACCATCTCAATCAGCTCTTCGTGAGACAATTCGACTTCATCACCAATCATCATCTCAAGCTCGTTACGAAACGCCTCAAGCACCTCGGTAGGAATCTCATCTGGCACTGGTTGATGTGAGGCATCCGCGAGCAGCGCCTGATTGAACGCCTCGCGCAAATCTTTGGTGTTAACAGGGTTGAACGGGTTGGCCTCTAAAACCGAAAGCTCTTCTTGCAGCCAATCATACAAAGCCTCACGCTGGGCACTTTTGATAGTTTTACGCGGTATGAAGGAAATTAAGTGTTGAATCCAGGCCTCTGTCGCTAAACAGACGGCTTGCTCGGTCGCTTCTGTCGATGTTTTAAACTCTTGATAGAATTTATCGAGTTTAACTTGATACCTCTGATTGCGCTGACGCTTCTTTTCAATATCGCTCCAAAGTTGATTGAGCTTGCTCTTCTTTGCGATAGGCGACTGCGTCGCTGTCAAGGCGGTGAGAGTGATTGTTGGCATGCCTACAAAGTCCTAAAAATGTGATGGCACAATTTATCACTTTTGGTCTAATGTGTCATTTGTTGCTTTAACTCAATCTCCCCGTTCCCCAATTTCAACGATTACCCGGAGACACAAAGCTTTGGCTGTTCCTCCCAGCCTTGCAAGTTTTTCAATCCTTCAATAATGGAGATCGAGGACCATATCTCGCGAGAACAGCCTCATGTATTCTTCGAAGCTCTTCTAGTACAAGCATTGAGATATTGGCTTTATCTTGCTCGTTGATTACATTCCAATAACATTCAATGAACAACTCCCACTAAACGCTGCGCGTTTTGAAGGAGTTGTTCATTTTAATACAGTAACCTACAAACAAACTGTCTCAGGATGGAGACGTATTTGAGACAGTTTTCATCCTTGTTAACGAGCCCAATAGGTTGAAAACCAGGAACGATTGGGGGAAGATTTTACGGGGTATGCTCATTGCTAAATGAGACAGCAACCTAAGATAAAGATAAAGATAAAGCTAAAGGCTCATATCAAATTTATTTGTTGGTGAGCTTGGTTGTGAAACTCTCTTACCCATGCTACTAATTGTTTCTCTCACATAGTCCCAATACTCAGGTACATCAAGCGTTTTTGCTTGCAATGTTTTAGGTACAAATCGACTCATCTCGCTGTTGAAGTCTGCCTTAACTGCATCATTTTCAGTTAGGTTTTTCATTTGCCAGCCCAGCGCAATCAAAAAGTCATCACGCTCTTTGTCGCGGGCCTCTAGTTTGTTGTTGATTAACTGGTTATTGACCTCAATGCCTCTTTGATTTAGCCACACAATATCCCACACATCACGGGGCTTAATTCGCCTTGCCCTGTATGCTAAAGCAATGAATTTATCAGCTAAAATCTCGTCCATTGTTTGGCAACGGATCAGCATACCTTCTGTTGGTGTGTCGATTCCATAGTGATTTATAGGCACTCGATTTGTCAAATCGAAAGAGGGTAAAGCACAAACATCAATGTGCATTTTCTGTCTGGGCAGATCTGCACGGTTTGGTTCTTTCTCGATGCTGATTTTCCACGATGATGTATTCCCTTGCTTGTCTGGGCTAGGTTTATTGACGTATACAGGTATTTCATATTTCTTTTGCAAAAAGCTCTGTATTTCATCCTCAAGCCCATCAAACATCGATGGCTTAAAATCATGACCACCATTAAAGTCTAAGTCTTCAGATAACCGAGAACTGTTGTAGCAAAGGCGTAGTAAGGTACCGCCAATGAAGGTGAGTCTTTGTAGTGCCCCGTGCTCTGTCATGACATGCAAAATATCATGATGAAGTATCTCTTTTTCGATCACTTCAACAACGGGTGCTAACTCTGGGTTACGTTTTAGAATTTCGTCTATTTTTTGTTTTAGCATAGTAGAGAGCCCAGTTAGTGATTTATCATTTGTAGGTTTCGTTTACAGCTTTTTAAATCGGCTAATGCTCGATGAGGCATAGCTCGATACATTTTCACCTCTTCGTCGAAGAATAGGTCATTTTCAAGCTGTGATACTTTGTGCTTAGTATGTGTAAACTCAACCACTCCGTAGCGAGTTTTAAATGTCCCACTTCGTCCCCGAGTCATTAGAGTCAGGCGATCCATAATGATTTGAGATATCTCTCCAGTACGTGATAATTCACTCTCTAAACTTATATAATTTAGGTAGCCAGGCCTTAATTTACGGGCGACTTCATATATTGCAGTTCGGGGATTTGGAGGGGTGATTGTGCTTTCAAAAAGACCATTAGCGATTCGATTAATGGTGCCTTTTTTAACACAGTCGTAAAGAAATTTGTTAAAACGGGGTGTTTGTTCGACATTGAGAAGGTAGGCAAGTTCAGCCTTACTGAATACGCCTTTGCCAAATTTACTTGATTCAGCCATAGCTGAAATTAGTTTTTCTACCTTAGTCACTGGTCTACACTAAGTTACTTAATAAGTAATTTAGTGTAGACCATTTTGTGAGTAAAAGAAACGGTGGCATCCATCAGAAAAAAGACAGGACATGTATTTGGCGATACGGTTTAACATTCATTCAGTGTTAAGATAATAAAGCAAAAGATAACGCTTGGCACCATTGAAGGTGTTTTTCCCACACTATTGACCTATCCAAATGCCCACCTGTTTGTTTAAGTGCGTAATAGTACTTCGCTAAAGTCAGCCCAGGGGACTGGTAACTATTCACCCGCGAGGCCTTGACACTAAAGTTATGTGACCGGGTTAACTTGATCCCACATTCAACTTGAGTGATCTTTTTTCGGTGGCAATCTGGAGGTATGAATAAGAAAACATTACCACCTCCGCCAGATTTCGATTAGCCTGAAGAAGCGAAAGATATCATCCATTTTTTATGGAATAAGTTGGCTGAACTTGAAGACCGACTAAATCAAAATAGTCGAAACTCTTCTGTGCCACCATCACAGCAGCCTTTGCATAATAAAGCTAAGAATACTTCACCTAATCGGAAGAAATCAGGAAAAAAGCAAGGAGCTCAACCAGGTCTGTAACGTCGAATGGGCATTTTCGTGTTTCATGCCCCTCAGCACACTTCTGGACAGAAATCATTCAGAGCAGAAGTCTGGATTGTGTACTTCCCAAAACAACCCCCATTCTAAATCAACCTAAACCGTTCACTTCCCATTCTAGCGCTGCCGAAGACGTTTGCTCTTCCAAGATGAATTTGTCACGACCATTGCCCAGTAAACTGATAGCCAAATAAGTAGCGTATTTTATAATCGATACATTTTCCTTTGTTGTGTATTAAAAATTAGATACAAGAATCTTTATAATGTATGTAAAATCAGATACTATTGTCATCGCAATGTATTTAATTAGAGATACAAAATTATGAAAAAATCCGGTGTCTATGCCGTTGCACTCAAGCAAGTCAAAGCAAAAATCAGCGCTTTACTCGGTTTATCTGTGCCTAAACCGCCGAAAAATGGTTGGGTGCGCACTATCCGTGAGGCCTTGGGGATGTCGGGCGCGCAATTAGGTGAACGTCTTAATCTCTCTCGTAATCAAGTCTCTATATTGGAGCGTAAAGAAACCGATGAAACCATCACACTCAAACAACTTAAACAACTGGCGAGCGGGCTCGATGCCGAACTGGTTTATGCGATTATTCCGCGTCAGTCGATTGATGACATGATAGAAGCGCGCGCTATGGAGTTGGCCAAGCAGCGTTTGGCCATGAGCCACCAATCGATGTTTTTAGAAGCACAGCAGTTAACCTCAGAGCAACAACAGCAAGCGCTGGTTCAATTAGCCAATGAGATTAAAACGGGCAGCACCCGAGATTTGTGGAAAGTCAGTTTGCAGGAGAAATACCAATGAGTCTGTTTGTTGAACCAGAGGGCGCAACCCAACTAAATGCCGATGATGTTGCCGGGCTGAAATTTGATCACATCACGACTCGCGAAGAGCTTAATGAGCTTGAAAATGCCAACATACTACAAGGGTTGAGTTGGTTAGCCACGACGCCTAAAACCAGCATGGATGACATTCTTTCTATGGCGTTTGTGGAAGAGTTGCATCAACGTTTGCTTGGTGATGTGTGGGAATGGGCCGGCAGCTACCGTCACCGAGAGTTGAACATTGGTGTCGATCCGCTGAATATCCGGCCAGATTTACACAACTTACTGGAAGACATCAAATGCTGGATTGAGTTTGAACACTATGACAGCCTAGAACTCTCGGCTCGGATACAGCACAGGTTAGTTAAAATTCACCCTTTTCCTAACGGCAACGGACGTCACTCGCGCGTGATGACGGACTACATACGAATGGTACTACTCAAACAAAAGCCTTTAGTTTGGTCCAATACAGATTTGGATAAACAAAGCCAAGAGCGGGGTGAGTACATTGCGAGCTTACGCCAAGCTGATGCCGGCGATTATGCGCCTTTAATTCAATATCTTCAGGCGAAAGGGAATGTGACTTAAACCAGGCTTTGTTGCTTAATTCGGTTGTAAGACATGGCAGTCCAAAGGTAACTATTCACCCAGGAGCTATTGACAGCAAATTTATGTGACTTAGTTCACTTGATCCCACATTCAACTTGAGTGATCTTTTTGTGGTGGCAATCTGGAGGTATGAATAAGAAAACATTACCTCCACCGCCAGATTTCGATTCGCCTGAAGAGGCGAAAGATATCATCCACTTTTTATGGAATAAGTTGGCTGAGCTTGAAGATAGGCTAAACCAAAATAGTCGCAACTCTTCTGTGCCATCATCTCAACAACCCCTGCATAATAAAGCTAAGAATACTTCGCCAAATCGGAAGAAATCTGGAAAAAAGCAAGGAGCTCAACCAGGTCATAAAGGCCATCGCCGACTGCTTC
>NZ_VHTC01000057.1:0-7000 GCF_013048685.1 Vibrio sp. A8-1 | reverse complement strand
TCTGTTGGGCGGATTAATCGCGTACTGCTTGAGGGATAAAAAGCCCAGTCTAGATCTAACAGCTCAAGAGTTTGAGCTGTTAGAGAGTAATTGCTTAGTTCTGGCTTAACCAGATCTCAGGTTAATTGGTAAGTCGTTAGTGGCGATGAGTCAATAAATGCTAGTCAAAGCACAAAGCCAACCCTCTTGTTGGCTTTACTGATCCCCTCTCTATGAAGTAGCACCTAATTGGTGCATTTTGGTTCGTACGCCTCTTTTTCTGCACAGGTTTGGTGCATAAAAGCATGAGCGATGGTGTCTCTCACTAGTCGTATTCACTAGCAAAATGTTCTGAGGCTAGTGATGCTGTTTATTCTTATGCTGAATCACAGCATAGCATTCGTTTTGAGCGTCTATGGAATGGGCTTTGCATTATAAGCCTGAATAATCAAATACATGGACAGTAATTTTTATGCAGCTAACAACAGAAGAACAACATTGGCTTCCTTGGTTGGGAAAAACCGGTAAATGGGCGATGCGTAAAGCCTGTTTTTTGAACCGCAGTCGAATCTCAACTCTTGAGCAAACCTTTGAGAATATTGCGAATACTCGTGTGAATATATTAACCACGTGGGCGAATAATCAATGGTCTTTTTTACAAGATGCCGCCTTATATCTATCGGCTAAAGGTGAGCTGGAATATCACGAGACTTTGCAACGTTTGCTGAAACGCTCGAGCGATTTTTCGGAGTTATTTGTGGTCTCTCCGCAAGGTGTTGTGGTGAACTCGACTTACATACAACAAAATGGACGTTCAGTTCCTTCGCTAGAAGCGTTACAGATGGGGTTGAAGAAGCCGTTTTTACATGGCCCTTATATTGATAAATTAACGCTATCGATTGGCCCTTCTAGTTCCTCGTTTCATGATGAAGTGACACTGATGTTTTACCAGCCCTTGATTCACCATGGAGAAGTTATTGGGTGTCTTTGTGGGCGAGTTCCCAATGACGTGGTGGGGGATTTAATCCAACGAGAAGCTGGGCATATTTACAGCGAATCGGGGGACAACTATCTGTTTATGGTGGAACCGAAGTTTGATCGCTCGATTCGAGCTGGAACGGCGCTGTCTCGCTCGCGCTTTGAAGATAACCGCTTTTCCCATGGAGAGAACCTTAAGGAGGGGATTCATACTCAGTGGGGGACGGTAAAAATTCAGCGTCATACGGAATTTGAGATTATGTTTACGGATCCTGCGACGCAGCAGCTTCATCCCGGTGTACGAGAAACCATTAAGCGAGGTTCGAATTTATTCGTTGAGTATCCGGGTTATTCTGATTATCGGCATATTCCCGTAATTGGTAAAGGGGTGACCTTTGTGATGCCCGGTTCACTTGACCGTTGGGGGATGATGTGTGAGTCAGATTTGGAAGAAGTTTATCGACACCGTTCTTTATCGCTCAAATTAGATCAACAATTCACCTTAAGTATTTTTGCACCGTTATTACTGCCTTTTTTGATTAGTTACCTTTACCCCTTAGCTGAGTGGCAATTGTTGTTACTGTCTATGTTAATGGGATCGATCGCGGTTGCTCTGTTTCATGGATTAACTGCGAAACAGATCGCCCAACATTTATCCAGTATGACCCAGGTCATGCAAGTACTGGCAGAAGGGGATGGAAACTTGACTCGACGCCTTAGTACTGAACATTTTAAAGCCGATGAAACGGGAGATTTAGGGCGATGGACAAACAGCTTTATTGATAGTTTAGAAGAGATAGTGAACGATTTGGTTTTTGCGAGTAAGGAAGTGCAAAATGTATCTGAATCGATGTTAAAACGTAGTCAGATACTTCTTTCTACGAGTGACACCACGGCCAATTCAATCACCGAGATGCTCTCTTTAGCACAAATCCAAAGCCAAGAAATCGTCCATGCACACGATACCGCAACAGATATGAATCAACTTATGCAACAAGCGGTAGAAGTGGCACAGCAGGAATATCAAAAAGCCGCAGAGAGTGCGCAAGACATTAAAAATATTGTTCAGTCTTCAGCGCAAACGGTCAATGAAGTAAACAGTGAAATGCAAAAAATCGGTGGCATTGTTGGGCTGATTACGGAAATTACCGCACAAACAAATTTGCTAGCGTTGAATGCTGCTATTGAGGCTGCACGAGCGGGTGAGCATGGGCGTGGTTTTTCTGTGGTCGCGGATGAGGTTCGGGTATTGGCCAATAAAACCTCACAAGCAGCTAATAATATTGGCGAGTTGATGGAAGCATTGCATCAGCAATCTGCACGAGCGGTTCGTTATATGCAAGAGGGGATCACGAATGTAGAAAATAACACCCAAGTGATTGATGATTCTAGCCGGAGTGAGCATCTACAAGCTTCTGTCACCGGGTTATTTTCCTTAATTCAGGAATTGGCTCGTAATAGTGAGGAGCACCGACAAACGGCAGATGCGGCACAGTCAACGGTGGTCGAACTACAGGAAGCGTCAGCCCAACTAGCACGTCGTACGACCTTGATGCAAAACTCATTACACCGTTTAAATCAATTGGTTGGTCGCTTTGAAATCAGTCAATCTGCCTGAGGTTTTATGCATAATGTTGTACAATGTTTATTCATGACTCGGTAGTTTGTGCACTAAATGTGCGATCGAAGTCATTTTTAACAGTATTGCATTTATAAAAACCAAGCAGTTAGGCATTATGAACTTTTCTTTTCAAGGATGAGTTGCTGTATGCCTACCTGTTTGAGTTCGCGTAGAGTCACAATCGGCGTTGTTATGCCCATGCTTAGTGGCTTCTATATGGGAGAAATTAGTGCCACATTCCGCCAGTTAGCGGAACAAGAAGGCGTCAATCTTATTATTATTCGCTCTGGTGATAGCCGTGATTTTTCGTTGCCTATTGCATTGCACCAAATGGATGCTTTGGTCGTAGTGCTGCATGCGGCAGCAAACACCTATGTGGAAGCCGCGACTCGGTTGGATATTCCTGTTATCTCGATGGGGGCAAGCTATTCTCCTTTGCCCGTTGAACAGTTTTCTAGTTTGCAAAGCAGTGGCGTTGAGCAGCTATATCAGTGGCTGGTTTCATTAGGCCATCAATACATTGGTTTTTGTGGCGATCTTTTTGTCACAGATATTCGCTCTCGATTCAATGCCTTTAAGCAATGTGTTGAACGCTATCATCATCGAACATTTGATACCTCTCAGCTGTTTAGTGTGGAAAATTGCCAATTGGCGGGGGGCAGGCAAGCGGCGGAAGAGTGGTTAACACTATCGTCTAACCGTTGTACGGCAGTTATCTGTGCGACCGATCAAAATGCGCTGGGCATGATAGAGCAACTTAAGTTACATAATATTGATATTCCAAATGATCTCGCTGTCGTGGGAATTGATAATATCTTCTCTGGTTGCCGAATTTCACCACCGTTAACCACGGTTGATCAGCAGTTAGAACAGCTAACCCGTGCTGTTTTTCAACGAGCGTTAGAGCGTATTGCCGGAGTCGGACTTAGCCGGGAAGTGTCATATATTGAGCAAAGCTTAGTGATTCGCCAGTCATGTGGGTCTTCACCGTTAGATAAATCATTAGAACTTGACCGAGAAACTGTTCGCCATGCTTTACTTTATGAAGCGCTACATTCTCCTTCAGAGCTGTTTGATAACCTTTATTCTTTAGCTAAAGGGGGCTTTCAGTCTATTCTTGATGCACAAACGCTGTATCAGTGCCAATTGAAAAGAGCAGAGCTGCACCGTTATGAGCAGTATCGGTTGACTTCCCAGCGCAGTTTAATCAGCAGTGATGAGTTGAAGCAACAAGAAAGCGATCCGCAAGATGTGCGAAACCTACCGTATTTGGAGGCAAAAGAAGCCAGTGTGATCACCCTTTTACCAGTGAACCGAGGGGAGCAAGGGGATTGGGATGTGGTCACTGTGGTTGAAAAACAGAGTTGCGAGCGTAGTATCGCTCAATCGGCGATGTTCTATAACTATTTAGATATTTTATCGCTATTTATTGAGCGAGATGCACTGATTGAAACCAGCCAGCAGCGGCATAAAAAATCACAGCAATTACTGCAGCAGCTTAAAGTTGTCTCCAGCAGCTCAAATGATGGTATTTGGGAGTGGGATCTGCAGCAACAGAGACTTTACTGGAATGGCCGGCTAAGTGTCATGTTGCGTTTTACTCAGTCTAATCAGTCCGGCGTGATTGATCCTCAGTTGTTCCTTAATCGAATTCATCCTGAAGATATTGTGGCGTTTGAGCAAATGATCCAAGAACATTTAAACACAATGAGCCCATTCAAAATGACACTACGATTATCACGTGATGATGGGCATTATATTTGGGTTCAGATGAATGGCTCTGCGATCCGTAATCATCATGGCCTGCCCGTACGTATTGTTGGTTCGATGATTGATATTACCGAACAGCAGGAGTCGGCCGATAAAATCCACCAAATGGCTTATTTTGATGGACTGACGGGCATCGCCAACCGGCGTAAAGTTATGGAAGTGATCGAAAAACACATTAAGGAGCAGCCTGAACAGCCAAGAGCAGTGATGATGATGGATCTCAACCGCTTTAAGATGATTAATGATACGTTTGGCCATCAAGTGGGGGATGCTTTACTGCGTCATGTGGCTGAAGCTTTGACCAAGTCATTGCGTTCTCAAGATTTGATCGGGCGCTTTGGTGGTGATGAGTTTGTCTTTTTCTGCGATGTTGTTAATGCACACCAAGCTTCTGAGCTGGCTTTGCGGCTATTGCGTGCAGTGGAAAAACCGATGTGTTATCAAAATATTGAGTTGGTTAGCCAAGCCAGTATTGGGGTGGCATTTTATCCAAGCCAAGGGATTAATGCCGATGAGCTGATTAAAAATGCCGATATTGCGATGTATCGCGCGAAGCAAATGGGTGGTGGTAAGGTGATGCATTACGAGAAAAAAATGCATCAACCTTTCGAGAGCCATTTACAAACCGAACATTTACTAAGCAAAGCCATTGAACAAGGTGAAATAAAAGTTCACTACCAGCCGCTGTATGATAACCGCAGTAAACAGATCTGTTCTGTCGAAGCTCTGGCAAGATGGTCGTCACCGACCTTAGGCGTGGTTCCGCCGAACCAATTTATTGCGGTGGCAGAGAACAGTTTTTTAATGATGAAACTGGGTGATTGCATCATTGATCGGGTATGCCAAGATGTCGTTTCATCCCCATGGTTGCGTAGTTTACACCATATTTCAGTCAATATTAGTGCTCGTCAGTTGGTACATAGCCACTTTACTCGGCATCTTTTGGATAAAATTAATGCTTATCGATTGCCCCCTTCTCTCTTCTGCTTAGAAATCACTGAAACAGCTGCGATTTCGGATAAAGAAATGAGTTATCGAACATTAAGAGAGTTGCAAAGTGCTGGCTTTAGTTTGTCATTGGATGATTTTGGTACAGGGTTTTCTTCTTTATCTCTTTTGAAAGGGTTGCCTATTAAAGAGGTAAAAATTGATCGATCGTTCATTAATGATATTAGTGAAAAACCGTCAAACTTAGCTTTTATCAAAGGGCTGGTGAGCATGGTGCAAAGCCTTGGTTTTCGAGTGGTGGCTGAAGGGGTTGAAACCCTGCTTCAAATGGAAGTGTTAAGCGAATTGGATATCGACATTATCCAAGGTTTTTATTTTTCTAAGCCTAAAAGCCTCGCAGAATTAGAAGCTGAAGTGAACAAAGAGCAAGTGTCGGAAACATAAGAGGAGACGGTGTCTCCTCTTACCGCTTCATTGGATATTAACAAGCCGGTTCGCTATGGTTATCTGCTAAGTTATGGGGGGTGGTTAAGTCCCGTAACCAGAGCCGAGTACGATAGCGCCGCCAACAGAGCGTTAATTTGATGATCTCTTCTACCAGCATCATCATATACACTTGTTCAAAAGAGTAATGCATGACAAATGCGGCAATGGCGGTGAGAGGTAAACCAAAGAGCCACATAGCGATGAAATCCATCTTCAAGCAAAACGTATTTTCGCCCCCAGCTCTCAGTATCCCATTGATGATGACCATATTGAGCATCTTCAAACTGATCGCAATGCTTAAAATTGTCATCGCGGGTTGGGATAATGGGAGAAATAACTCAGAGTCTAAGTTTAATCCCTGTAATAGCCATGGCTGAACGAGCAGTAATAATGAACAACTCCCACTAAACGCTGCGCGTTTTGAAGGAGTTTCAAAAAGAAAGCCTAAGCTACCTTTTTAGGCTGGTTCCCAGCCTGAATACCTAACGCCCAGTTTAAGTTAACTTGCGCACTGGCTACATCGCGGGGCTTCTCACAACCACATTCGCATGAGTGCCAGCGGTCTGCTAAGGATTTCTTCTTCTTAGCTCCGCAGTCTGGACAGGTTTGACTTGGCTTAACTTGCTTTGTTGGTACTTCAACAAATTCGCTACTAGCTTCTTCCGCTTTGTATCGCAGCAAATTAAGAGTCATGGCTGGCGCGGTGTTCAGAATTTCCCGATTCAGACCAGCCTTTTGTTTCACCATGTTTCCGTTTTTCTCGACAGTACCTTTGGCACTGCGAGTCATGTTCTTAACGGTGAGTTTTTCGGTGGCGATCAATGCCGCCACTTCAACTAATTTTGCAGTTTCTTTATGAGTAAAATCGAGTCTTTGACGGGCGATTTTCTGGTGGAGTTTGGCAATTTGATGCTTTAATTTTCGCTGGGTGCGAGTGCCTTTTTTCGCTAACGCGAGGTCACGTTGTAAAGAGGTTAATCGCTCTTTGCTGTTTCTGAGGTAACGGGGGTTTTCGACTTGCTCAAAATTACCATCCTGATCGATAGTCGAAAAGTAATGAGAAACACCCCAATCCAAGCCAACAGCTTTAGGTGAGCTTACGAGAAGATAGTGTACATAGGTATTAAGAAGCGGCTCTGGCCGAAAGCCAGAGCCTGTTTTGATTAGATATTGGACTGATAATTCCAGGGCAAGAACTGTTGTGGATTAGCCTTAACT
>NZ_VHTC01000056.1:0-7224 GCF_013048685.1 Vibrio sp. A8-1 | reverse complement strand
TGGAAGTTCTACGCAGGTCAGACTACGAAATTACAACGTTAGAGCTGCTCGAAGCAGGGGCAGAGCTTACACGGCAACTTCACCAATATGGTTATGCGCTGGGTGATTTATGAGGGGATCCTTCAGAGCTGAGCCTTAAGGATACCTGCCATTGACTTTATAATATGGCGTTCATCGTGTTCTCTATTTTCACGATTCAAAGTACGGATAACATCAACTAAGGACACATATAAAATATCTTCATAATCTCTGTAAGTCCTAATGTCACTTCTACCGTTTTCTCCCTCATAAATAATTTCTATCAATTCATTTTTCATAAAACCCACCTAAAATATATCAATTAACAACAAGTAAGCCTAACGCCCGCTTAAGGGGCTGACAACGCTACTACCAAGTTTCCGCATAACACCGTAACCACCGAAACCAACGCATAATAAAAATGCCGCGCGTTAGAAGTCCCTCTTGAAGCGTTTGTTATGTTTTATTACTTATTGATTATATTGAACTTTTATAACGTTCATTTGTTCGAAGCAGTTTAACTCAAAATGATAAACTTGCCTACTTTCAGCAATCATTGGTGCCGATAAGATCCCAAATAAGTTGAAGCGAAATAGCCTGCGGAATCAATGAGCAAGCAACACCAAAGAAAGAGACCTTTCAGCAAAAATCGAACCTTTTGCACACACAATTTATCAGAGCCAAACCCGACAAAAACACAAAAGCATCGTTCAACTTTCAATAGCCACAAAAAAGAACAATAAACTCATAATATCAATAAATTAGGATAGAAAACCGCTAAAATCAGACCAAACTTTCCCATTAAAATTTGTAAATTGATCTTGCTGAGGCTCAATAAAACATAACGCCGCATTAAGAGGCAGCCAACGCTACTACCAACTTTCCGCATAACATCGTAATCACAAAAACCAACGCATAATAAAAATGCCACGCGTTGGCTGTCCCTCTTAAATGCTTTGTTAGGTATTTTTGCTAAGGTAGTTAACTACAACATTTAGAATCAATGCTCCCGCTGCAATCCAAAGTCCGATTCGAGTGTACATGTTTGAACGTTTTAAATGCTCGTTATCTTGCTGTCTTTTTTGCATGATTTCAGCGGCTTTGAACAACATACCTTTCTGATACGGATAAAAGAAACAGTTGCTCCTATTACTTGTTATTACTTTTTTGTAAAAATCTGGATCTTTCGTTGCACCTTCTCGCCAAACACCCATATGACATTTTGCAGCGTAGTGATCTTTTATAGGATTAGCTTTCATCCTGTCAATTTCACAACGCTCTACATTAGAAAAGGAATTTGAAGTTTCAAAATCCGAGTCAATAGATGTATATTCTTTCGTCAACAAGTGGCAGTTTCTACAGTTTTTCTTCATAACTTTCTCAAATACCTAACGCCGCATTAAGGGGCAGCCAACGCTACTACCAACTTTCCGCATAACATCGTAATCGCAAAAACCAACGCATAATAAAAATGCCACGCGTTGGCTGTCCCTCTTAAATGCTTTGTTAGGCAGATAACTCCTTAGCCAACTCGATATCATTTAGAACAACGTCATTTTCACGTTCTTCATTGATCTCACCTGTGGCTATAAAACCTTGCTTTATATAGAAATTTAATGCGTATTCATTACTATCAAGTGCCCACAACGAAACTTTTCTGGCTTTCAGTTTTCGAAGCATACTCTCGCATTCATCGTATAAATATTGACCAACGCCTGTACCAATTTTACCTGGGTCGATATAAATAGAACTCAGCTCATAAACATCAGTGCCTTTCAAGGTTTTCGGTTGTCCAAAGCACAAAAAGCCACCCACTTTTCCGTCACAATCCGCAACGAGCACTTCCGCTAGTTCACGCTGAATGATGTTTAACCATAATTTCTGACGCTTTTCAAAGGTGTAACTGTCGATATAACTTTGAGGCATCAACCCACTGTAGGCATAAGCCCATGAATTGACATGTATACATGCAATTTTATCAACATCACTTAGTAATGCCTTTCTAACTCTAAACTTCATGATTTCCCTATATGCCTAACGCCGCGTTAAGGGGTGAGCAACGCAACTACCAACTCACCGCACAACACCGTAAAACATAAAAATCAACGCATAACGAAAATACTACGCGTTGCGAATCCCTCTTTAACGCCTTGTTATATTCGTTGCCTATTGATTAAAAAGCTGTTCTACCGTTTTCATTGGTAAGAACATACGAATACGCCCATTATGTTCGCACAATACTTCAAAGCCGAACTTCGTATAGAACGCTTGAGCCGAATCTGTCAGACAGTCCACAACAATTGCGTATACCCTCATGTGATGATTCACTTCCCACAAGTACTTCAGTGCGCGAATTAGACTAATTTTTCCGAGCCCAGAACCATGATACTCTTTGTGCACAGCTAATTGAGCCAAAAGAAAAACAGGGATTGGATACCTAGGAAGTTTCTTTGCTAATTGGGCCGGCAATGTTTCTCGACTGATTGAACTCGGTGCAACACTATAAAATGCACAAATAGCGAATTTTTGATTTAACAGTGGTTGAGCACTAGGTAAAACCATTGTTCGGCTAATACCTGCTTGCATGTGCTTTGCCGCTTGAGTTTTGATAAATGTGTTTAGCTCTTGCTCACCACAGTCAAATGAGTCGCGGTCATGCTTTGATTTACTAAGTTCTACAAACTCTTTACCCCAACTCACTTGATACCACTCTTATCTGTAAATTTAACCGCTTCAAGCAAAGCTTGATTCGGTGCTTTTACTTTATTACACGCAGCCATAAACTCGTCAAAGACACTGTCTTTAACCATAATACTTTCATGCTCCTCAATAACATGAGTCGCATCTTCGTCCATAAGTCTCACTACATATTCAGTGAGACTTTTTAAACCAAGTAAAGCCGATGCTTTTTCGGCCTTTGCCTTGATCTCTTCATCAAGGCGGATATCTAAACGTGCCGTAGCCATAATCCCTCCTACGTACGGATGCATTCCGTAACTTGAAAGATTATAGTGCAAATTTAAAGCACATTCAATTAGTACGGAAAGTTTACGGAACGAGAGAGAATATAACGCCCGCTTAAGGGGCTGACAACGCTACTACCAAGTTTCCGCATAACGCCGTAACCACAAAAACCAACGCATAATAAAAATGCCACGCGTTGGAAGTCCCTCTTGAAGCGTTTGTTATGCTTTATTACTTATTGATTAAATTGAACTTTTTCAATATTTATTGGTTACGAACACTTTAACTCAAAATGATAAACTTGCCTACTTTCAGCAAGTATTGTTGCCGATAAGATCCCAAATAAGTTGAAGCGAAATAGCCTGCGGGATCAAGGGGTCAACCACACCAAAGGAAGAGACCTTTCAGCGACAAATGAACCTTTTACGAACACAATTTATCAGAGCAGAGCCGGAAAAAAGCGCACTATCATCGATAAACTTGCGCTAACCAAACACTGCCAGCAAGCTAGATTTTATGAGATCCCAAACATGCTGAAGCGAAACAGCCAGTGGAATCAATGAGCAAGCAACGCCAAAGAAAGAGACCTTTCAGCAAAAATTGAATCTTTTGCGTACACAATTTATCAGAGCAAAACCCGACCAAAACACAAAAGCATCGTTCAACTTTCAATCACCACCAAAAAGAACAATATACTCATATTATCAATTAATTAGGATGAAAAACCGCTAAAATCAGACCAAGTTTTCCTATTAAAATTTGTATGTTGATTTTGCTGAGGCTCAATAAAGCATAACGCCCGATTAAGCAGCGAACAACGCGACTACCAACCTTCCGCATAACGACTTTATCACCAAACTACACGCATAATAACAATGCTTTGCGTTGCGAGTCTGTCTTGAATCGTTTGTTAGGTCACGACCAATGTTGCCTATGGTCTCTCGTTCATTATTGACTATCAAAAAAGAATTGAAGAAAAAGACAAAAATCGAAGCCGAAGTATTGGGCATCGCTCTACCTTGAGGTCTTGCGGGCGTCACGCTTCAATCGCGCCCCGATTAAGGTGCGCACGAAAGCGCCTCAAGGGTATCATGGAAATGACTAATATTCGTCCTTTTTGCCTTCTTTCCTCTATACCCTATTGGCTATTCCATACTCACTCGATATCTTCATACATTATTCGTGTGATCCCGTTGTGACCTAACGCCCGATTAAGGGGTTGACAACGCACCGCCGAACTTAAAAAACACACTGTAAACACTGAACTTCAATTTTGAACTAAAGTCGCCACGCGTTGGCAATCCCTCTTGAGCCGTTTGTTAGTTGCCCTTGCTCTATTCTAGTGCTAACATTTGTACACACGCAAACTTAGGGAGCTACTCATGGACACTAGAATTCAATTTCGTGTTGATGACGAAATTAAACGTTTAGCCCAACAAATGGCTGAGAGCCAAGGTCGCACACTCAGCGATGCTTGCCGTGAACTTACTGAACAAATGGCTGAGCAACAAAGAAAAACATTATCTCATGACGCTTGGTTAACTGAACAAATAAACCTAGCATTTGAGAAGTTTGACTCAGGAAAATCTTCATTTGTTGAACATAATTCAGCTAAAGCACGAATGGCTGAACGAAAGGCCAAAATTCGTAATCGAGGCCAGCAATGATTTTATGGGAAGAGGAATCGCTAAATGATCGTGAGAAGATCTTTGAGTTTCTTTATGACTTTAACCCTAATGCTGCTGAAAAAACTGATGACATTATTGAGGCTAAAGTAGAAAACTTACTCGAACAACCATTGATGGGTGTTCAACGGGATGGAATTCGAGGACGACTACTCATTATTCCCGAAATCTCAATGATCGTTTCGTACTGGGTAGAAGGTTCAATTATTCGCATAATGCGAGTTCTACACCAGAAGCAGAAATTCCCTACCGATTGATTGTAGTCGGTAGGCAACTAACGCCCGGTTAAGGGGCAACCAACGCTACTACCAACTTTCCGCATAACACCGTAATCACAAAAACCAACGCATAATAAAAATGCCACGCGTTGGTTGTCCCTCTTGAACCGTTTGTTAGTTGCGTTCTATCCATGAAGCTGGTAACTCTATAACATCAAGCATATAAGTTTTGGGTTCATATACTTGATTCTCCTCCGTTAGATAAACAACCGCAACATCACAGCCCAAAATCGACTTAATTTGTGAAAGACATACAAGCTGTGACTGTGAAAGACGATCGGCCCCCTTTTTTACTTCTACAAAAAGGACTGAGCCATCTTCTTTGTAAAGAAATAAATCAGGTTCTCCTGATGTTAAACCTTGCCTAAGCAATTTCAACATGGCTAATCGAGTAGGATTGATATATTTGGCAACAACAGCTAGGCCTTGCTCGTATTTATCATTGTTTAATTCCCAATCACCTAATGCATAAAAAGCCGTTCCTTGCCAACCTAGCTCTAGATACTTTTTGAGAGCATAGTATTCACCAAAATGATAATTTGGTTGATTGTATACATCTTGAGGTACAAACAATGATTCGGGAATCCAGCCTTTATTACCATTTTTCCAATCATCCAGAAGAAATTGTGGATAAGAGAAAATTGTTTCCGTTATTTCAAAATTCATCGACTCTCCTTGAAGCAACTAACGCCGCGTTAAGGGGTGAGCAACGCAACTACCAACTCACCGCATTGCACTAAAAACTAATAAAATCAACGCATAACGAAAATGCTACGCGTTGCGAATCCCTCTTTAACGCCTTGTTATGTTTAGAGAACTGAATTTTGTTCTTTTGCGTATTGTGCGTAGAGAATGTCGGCAAAATCTGTTTCGTTGATAATGCCGATAACAAGATCTCGAACTGCATCCGCAAGTAAATCGTTTTCCTGCGTAAGCTCAAAATCGTTAAGTGATAAATATTCAAGTGCCACAGCCAAACCTGTGCGTTTGTTGGCATCTGGTAGCGCATGTGAAACCGCTATACAAGCACTGTATTTAGCTGCGATTTCGAAAACATCATCCAGTCCTTCATAAACGATCGCATTATCGATTCGACCTAGCGCCCCTTGAAGCTTAGGAATATCAACTGCCCCTTTCATTCCTGGTTCTGTTTTTAGGATGAAAGCATTAATTTCGATCACTCGTTCAAAAGGAAAACAGATGATATCCATTACATATCAGCCAATTTAGTGAATGTCTTCTGATGGGTACGCAAAGCAAGTTTTGTTTCAGACTTCACAATTTGACGACCAGCATCACCAGTTAAATCAAGCTTTTTGCTAGCCTTAATTTTCGGTCTTTCAACAGCATCAACGCCGTAAGCTTCAACTTTTCGATTCATATCACACCTACTATCAATAAAGGTTTGACCGATTATAGCCCCAAAACGTGATAAAAAACATAACGCCGCGTTAAGGGGTGAGCAACGCGACTACCAACTAACCGCATTGCACTAAAAACCAATAAAATCAACGCATAACGAAAATGCTACGCGTTGCGAATCCCTCTTGAACGCTTTGTTATGTGATTTTGCGCTTGAGCTCCATTTCTTGCTCTTTGAACAATACATAATCACTAGCTTTTCTACTTTTTGCCGCCGTAAACCATTGAATCCCCGTTTCATCTAAGTGATTAAATTCCAAACGAAACTCGTATTTATTACTGCTAACAAAACCCAAAAAAGCACCGAACAAAAATGCTATGAATGGCAAAAAAGACGCAAAAGCTAATCCATATTCCTGATGTTCTGATGGGATAAAGATAAAAAGTAAACTCGATGAAATTGCACCCAAAAGGAGCATTCTCAAAAGATGGTCTTTGAACGTCAAAACTTTTACTTCAACACCAACAATTCGGCTTAAATCATAAGCATCTGAATTTACTTTCAATTGATTATTTGATTGTTGAATTACCACTGAATTAGCCACTTAATTCTCCTTTCTGTAGCTGAATTTACAATATCACATAACGCCGCGTTAAGGGGTGAGCAACGCAACGACCAACTCACCGCATTGCACTAAAAACTAATAAAATCAACGCATAACGAAAATGCCACGCGTTGCGAATCCCTCTTTAACGCCTTGTTAGGGCGATGCTAATTTGACCGCTTTTTCGTAAGTGTTCACCAAGCCCCTATTGACAGAAAAAGTGTGACACTCAGCACTTGATCCACTTTTTACTATTGAGTGATCATTCCAGTGCTTCATCCTGTTTGTTATGAGCAGAAAGAAAGCCCCTAA
>NZ_VHTC01000055.1:0-8600 GCF_013048685.1 Vibrio sp. A8-1 | reverse complement strand
CCCACACAGATTGATTGGTTTAAATTGTTAAAGAGCTGGCTTGCGAATCTCTCGTTGAGCTTCGAAGCGGAGGTGAATTCTAGCGAGTTAATTTGAAGAGTCAAACACTTTTTCAAATTTTCTTTTTATAAGCTTTCCCTCAACCAACACTGCCTGAAGCCTTGCGGCGTCTGCCGTGTCAGTGAGGTCGCATTATAGAGATCCGTTTAATCTTGGCAAGCTTTATTTAACGAAAATAGTCAAAATAATGCTTAAAGGGGACTTTTTTAGCCAAAGCCTTATTTATCCCACTTTATCAAGACGAAACAAACACGTTACCCACAGAGTTATGCACATTAACCTAATTATATGCCTGAACCATTCACTTCTTTTGCCTCTTCATGAAGGCCACACTCTCTTTTCAAACCGAAAAATCGAGTTTCTTCTTCACTCATTCCTGGTTTCCATTGGCGAGTGGTATGCCAGTCACCAACCGAAAGATAGCCTTGCTCCCATAATGGATGGTAAGGAAGGTTATTTTCTTTTAAATAATAATGCACATCTTTATTACTCCAGTCGATCACTGGTAAAAATTTAAAAACATTATTTTGAATCGACAGAATCGGCAAGTTGGCTCTCGATTGAGACTGCTCGCGACGTAAACCAGAAAACCAAGTACCGACCGATAAGTTGCTTAAAGCACGACGCATAGGCTCAACTTTATTTATTTGGTTATAACGGCTGATGCCATCAATCCCCTGCTCCCAAAGTTTGCCATACTTAGCTTCTTGCCAAGCTGGTGTGATCTCGGCACGAGTAACATGCAAATTCAGGTTTAGGCTTTCGATTAATTGGTCTATGAATTGATAGGTTTCTGGGAACAAATAGCCGGTATCGGTCAAAATAACTGGAATGCCAGGCTTAATATCCGATACCAAGTGCAACATCAGAGCAGCCTGAATACCAAAACTCGATGATAAAACATGAGTGCCCGATAGATTCTCTAAAGCCCATGCAACGCGCTGCTGAGCGGTCAGTGTCTCAAGATAGCCATTTAACTCGGCAAGGTAGAGCGTTTGCTCGACCTTACTCAATGTTAATAGATGCTCAAGCTCGAGGGTTAAAATAGGATGCTTAGGCATAAAAATCCCTCTTAGAAATAATCACCTCTTCTATTATCCCAACACGAATGGTGAAATCACCAAATCCTTCATCAGCATTTCGCTCATGTGCCCAGCGATCAATCAATACATCAAGCTCTTGTAAAATCTGTTGGTCAGTGATGTTCTCTTTATACATTTTAGGGATGCGCGTTCCCGCTCGATTGCCCCCTAAATGAAGATTGTAACGCCCCGGCGCTTTGCCAACTAAGCCGACTTCGGCAAGCATCGCCCGCCCACAGCCATTCGGGCATCCTGTAACACGCAAGATAATATTGTCTTCTTTTGGTAAGCCATGCTTGCTCAGGAGATTCTCGATATCGGTGACAAACTGAGGCAGAAAACGCTCAGCTTCGGCCATCGCCAATGGACAGGTTGGGAATGACACACAGGCCATCGAATTCTTACGCTGCTCGCTAACCTGATCATTGATTAAACCATGTAGCCGAGCGATCTGTTCAATCTCTGCTTTATCTTCCACTGCAACGCCAGCAACGATCAAGTTTTGATTGGCTGTCATACGAAAATCGCCTTGATGGATCTTCGCTATCTCAGCAACACCGGTTTTCAGAGGCTTGTCAGGGAAATCCAATAAACGGCCATTTTCAATAAACAGCGTTAGGTGATGCTTACCGTCAATACCTTCTATCCAACCGATGCGATCGCCACGTTCGGTAAATTGATAGGGACGACTTGGCGCAAATTGAATACCTGCACGTTTTTCAACTTCAGCTTTAAAGACCTCAACACCCACTCTATCTAAAGTGTATTTGGTTTTGGCGTTTTTACGATTAGAGCGGTTACCCCAGTCACGCTGAGTTGTGACCACTGCTGCTGCAACCTCTAAGGTTTTCTCTAAAGGAATAAAGCCAAAATCATCCGCACGGCGCGGATAGGTTGACGTATCGCCATGCGTCATCGCCAAACCGCCGCCCACCAGCACATTGAAACCAACTAATTTGCCATGCTCAGCAATCGCGACGAAATTCAGATCGTTGGCATGAACGTCGACATCATTTTGCGGCGGGATCACCACTGTCGTTTTAAACTTACGTGGTAGATAGTGCTGACCTAAAATAGGCTCATCATCTTCTGTCGTTTCTACTTTTTCACCGTCCAACCAAATTTCGGCGTAAGCGCGAGTTTTCGGTAATAGATGTTCACTGATTTTTTTCGCCCACTGATAAGCTTCTTGGTGCAATTCAGATTCAACAGGGTTTGAAGTACACAACACATTGCGGTTCACATCACCAGCCGTAGCAATCGAGTCAATACCAATGCTATTCAGCGTTTGGTGCATCAACTTAATATTAGGCTTTAACACGCCATGAAACTGAAACGTCTGCCGCGTAGTTAAACGAATGCTGCCATAAAGAGAATGCTCACTAGCAAACTTATCTATCGCCAACCACTGCTGAGGAGTAATAATCCCTCCCGACATACGAGCTCGTAACATCACATTATGTAGAGGCTCTAATTTTTGCTTGGTTCGTTCGTTACGAATATCGCGATCATCTTGCTGATACATACCGTGAAAACGGATCAACTGAAAATTATCCGCGCTAAATCCACCGGTAATACGATCTTGCAGATCCTGCTCGATCGTACCCCGTAAAAAATTACTTTCTCGCTTTAAACGCTCGTTATCCGAGAATGGCCCCAATACTTGGCCTAATACTTCTTGCTGTGGCGATTGTGGTTTAGTGCTCATTAGTAAACATCCCTTTGGTAACGCTTCGCTTTACGTAAATCATTAATAAATTGTTCTGCTTGATCTTTGTCTAAACCACCTTGCTGGATGGCAATCGTAATCAGAGCTTGATGAACATCTTTCGCCATATACTGAGCGTCGCCACACACATAAAGGTAAGCTCCTTGTTCAATCCATTGCCAAACTTGCTCAGCTTGTTCTAACAAACGATGCTGCACATAAACTTTTTCATGCTGATCTCGGCTGAATGCCACATCCAAACGGGTTAATAGGCCAGACTTCAAATATTTCTGCCACTCAAGCTGATAGAGAAAATCTTGGGTAAAGGTGCGATCGCCAAAAAATAACCAGTTATTCCCCGGCGCAGCCCGATTATCTCGCTCTTGAATAAAACTGCGGAAAGGCGCAATCCCGGTTCCGGGGCCAATCATAATAATTGGCGTATTATCATCTTCTGGGAGTTTGAAATGGTTATTGGCTTCTACAAAGATTTTTACCTGCTCGCCTTCAGCCAATTGATGAGCAATAAAGCTCGATGCACCACCTTGACGCCGCTCATCGTTAACCGGATATTCAACCACGGCAACAGTAAGATGTACTTCTTCATCAACTTCTCGTTGGCTAGAAGCGATTGAATATAATCGAGGGGTTAATCGGCGCAGTAAACCGATCAACTGATCAGCCGACAAGGCACATTTTTTCTCTTTTAATACATCAATAATTTGCGTCTGCGCTGAATACTCACGAAGCTTGTCTTTATTTTCGACCAGTTTTTGCAACTTTTTACTGGCTGACAATTCGGCATATTGAGTAATAAACTGAGGGTTAGATGCAGTGATCTCATAATGGTAAACTAACGCATCATAGACAGTGCATGGCGAGCCGTCGACTGCAACCTGCTCATCACCAGTTAAACCCACCAGCGTTAAGATCTGTTGCACTAATTGAGGGTTGTTCTCATACCAGACACCAAGCGCATCACCTGGCTGATAAATTAACCCTGAATCGGTTAAATCAATCTCGATATGTCGCACGTCTTTTCCGGAATCGCGACCGGTAATTTTTTGGCTAGTTAATAACGTGGCTAGATAAGGATTCTGTTTTGAATAGCTCGCTTGCTTGGCATCAATTTGACTAAGCGGAAGCTGTACAACATGCCCTTGCTCAGAAGATAGAGCTTGTTGTACCTCTTGCAACGCTTTCGCCTGCCATTCAGCGACTGGTTGCGCGTAATCGACATCACAATCAATGCGATCAATAAAACGCTGCGCTCCTAATTTTTCCAAAAACAAATCAAAGTCTTTACCCGTTTGACAGAAAAACTCGTAGCTCGAGTCTCCTAAGCCAATCACGCCATATTTTAAGTGCGGTAATTTAGGCGCTTTTTTAGATTGCAAAAACTCATGCAAGACAAGGGCGTTATCAGGCGCTTCACCTTCACCATTGGTTGAAGCAACGATGATCACATGCGTTTCTTTCGCCAGATCTTTGCCTTTGTAATCGCTGGCATCAAATAACTGCACCTTAATACCTAACGCTTGTGCTTCGCGTTGAAGCTGCTGCGCAACCCCTTTGGCATTACCGGTTTGCGAAGCAAAAATAATGGTTAATTGACCCTGTGGTGTTGAAGTTACTGATAAAGCTTGAGACACCGCAGCACCAACACGATTAGCCGGCGCTTGACTTAACCCCCAGAAATAACCACTCAACCAAGCCAATTGATGCGGCGATAGTTCCGTTGCAGTTTGCTGGAGTTGTGAAAGCTGAGAGTCGTTGATTGGGCTGGCTAACGATGCCAATTCTTGTGGTAAGGTATTTCCTGAAGACATTGTCACGACGTCCTTATTCATTGCGTGACGATAGATTAACCACTCTCTTTAATAACAAGAAAGAATAGAAGAGAATGTTTTATAACTTTTTGGAAGTAAGAAAGTCACCATTCAATCAAAGCGACTTTCGATTCTGACTTGCTTAAAACCAACCGCCATAGCAGATTTTGAGGCACTGTCTAAATCGGTGTAATGGCACTCTTCACCGCTAGCATCGGTGAGCGGCACAAAACCACCTCGTTGGTGACGAAATTCAACAATCCATGTTCCTTCCGCCGATGAGGGTTCAATAATGGCTTCAATCAGCATTTGCTCCCGATACAGATTTCTTAGTTCCGTGATTGTCATGGCTAATCTCGCTTCCATCGCTCATCCATTAGATTAAGCATGGTTTATTTCGAGCAAATTGCGAGTAAGCAGCGCAAATTTTCAGCTAATCCATCACGAAGTGGTCAACCATCAAAAATGCATTTCAGCACCAATAAACCAGCCATCGACAAACACCAATGATTCGCTAGTTTGTGGTGACTGGGTTGCTAAATTGGTAAACTCCAAATCAATCACACGATAGCCCGCTTTTAATATCAATGGGTAAGTTGGGTTATCAATGACATACTGAATACCAGCCGTCATATCCGCACTTTTAATGCCTTTACTCTCACCAAAATCAATCTGACCAATGATATCAAAATTTGAATTCGGGATACTTAACTCTGCATATCCAAACCAATTGAAGGTCAAATCATTAAAGGCATAGTGCTGATTATCTGGCGCTCGGTAGTCCGTGGAGCGATATTGACTGAGCATCACCCCTGCATTAAAACGCAACGCTTGCCTATCAAGCAACCGGTAATACAAGGTGTAATCGTACTTATCAAACGCCACCGTCTGTGCATCAACATGGCTATAACGAAAACTCATGTTCGGCCAATAATCGAGTGAATGCTCGAAAGCTAAAGAGATCACAGGTACTTGCGCCGTCTCATAGCGAACGTTATCAATCTTCGTTTTCCCCCACCACATTTCAGCGCCCACTTTCACACCATACGCTGCCTCTTCCGCTAACGCCGAACTTGAAACGCACACGGCTACGCCACACAAGATGGTTTTGATTCGATTCATGATGATCTCTTCTCCTGATTGCTTGCATTGAATGGTGACGATGGCATTTCTGCGTTCGTCAACTACGCCAACCGATTACACATTTAATTCTTGATAAGGAATTTTCGCCAACGCGGTTTCAACAACCTCAACACCCGATCCCGGCTTATGGGCATTTTCACTAATATAACGTCGCCACTGGCGCGCTCCTGGCATACTCTGGAAAAGCCCTAACATATGTCGAGTAATATGCCCAAGATAAGCACCTTGAGTGAGTTGCTGTTCAATATAAGGGTACATCTCTTGAACCACTTGAGAGCGTTTTTTAATAGGCTTATCAAGACCAAAAATCTGTTGATCCGCTTCCGCGAGTAAATAAGGATTTTGATAAGCTTCACGTCCAACCATTACCCCATCAAGATGTTGTAAATGATCTAACACTTCGGTTAACGATTTGACTCCACCATTAATCGCAATAGTTAAGTGAGGAAAGTCCCGCTTAAGCTGATAAGCACGTGGATAATCGAGAGGCGGTATTTCACGGTTTTCTTTCGGGCTTAAGCCACTTAACCAAGCCTTACGCGCATGAATAGTGAATTGCTCACATCCACCTTGTTCGGAGACTAACTGCACAAAGCGGGTTAAGAACTCATAAGAGTCTTGATCATCAATCCCAATACGGGTTTTGACGGTTACTGGAATATCCACCACCTCACGCATCGCAGCAACGCAATCGGCAACCAATTGCGGCTCAGCCATTAAACAGGCACCAAACTTACCATTTTGTACCCGATCAGAAGGGCAGCCGACGTTTAGATTAATCTCATCATAACCGCGCTCTTGAGCTAACTTGGCACAATGAGCTAAATCCGTAGGATTCGAACCACCGAGCTGCAACGAGACTGGGTGCTCTTCTTGGTTATAAGTAAGAAAATCGCCCTTACCGTGAATGATAGCTCCAGTGGTCACCATTTCGGTATACAACAAGGTTTGCGAGGTGAGGAGACGATGAAAATAGCGACAATGTCTATCCGTCCAATCGAGCATAGGGGCCACAGAAAGACGATGAGCTTTAAATTTATCAGTGTCAGTAGAAATAGTCATAGTTTACGTTTGGTTGAGAGGCGGTCATGTAAGCCAAAAGCTTAGGCTAACTTTTATACGATAAGAGTAACAAAAGTTAGCCCGTATTCCGCAATAAGCGCAGCTTAGCTAAAACGATAATACGAATTTAACCAGACAGGCTGTTATGAAAAATAATTTTCAGATTATACACAAGTGTCGAGCTCATGTAGCAAAAACTAATCAAAGCGCTGGACGATGACCTTTCTCGATGTTTACAAGATCACACCACACCGAGGGGTAGATGGAAAACGTACACCCACAATATCACTTCAATGGGAAAGCCCGTGCAAGAGTAACGCGCTAAGCGTGGCTCAACCACTCAGATAGAAATCCACGTACCTACCAGCAACACCAGCAAACGCGGCCGCTAATCCAGCGAGAGCTGGGTAAGGGGATTAAAGGGGGACTACGATCATAATCACAACGTTAAGTAGGAAAGTGAATCGCCGATTTTCTTCACTGTATCGTTTTATCGCAAGATGAGGTAAGTTAGGCACTATTTATGACAATATCGTTCATAGTCAATCAATCACTAATGATTTATTGATGTTCAAAACGATATTTATCTTGAAATAGTATATGATTACTAGAGTCCAGCAATGATGGTGATAGATTTGGACAAGAAGCTTAGCCAACAAATTGAAGAAATATGTGCAGCAAGGGGCGTTCGTCTAACTTCACAACGTAAGCGCGTTTTTGAACTTATCTGCGCCAGTCAAAAAGCATCCAGCGCCTACGATTTGCTTGAAGATTTAAAAGTCAGTGAGCCACAAGCAAAACCACCGACGGTGTATCGAGCCTTAGATTTTCTGTTAGAACAAGGCTTTATTCATCGTGTAGAGTCAACGAATAGCTTTATCTCTTGCTGCTCTTGTAATGCCCATAAGCACTTTTCTCAGCTGTTAATTTGTGACCAATGCGGTAACGTTGTGGAGTTACAAAATGATAATCTGATAACAATGCTGGCGAACAACGCGGAGCAACACGGATTTACAATTACTAACCATGTCATTGAATCTCATGGTATTTGCCAATCCTGTTCTTCAGAAACAAAGAATTAGACTATAGAAGAGAGTTATGCGCGCTGAATTTGTCAATCCGTTCTTAGCGTCTTTGCTAAATGTACTAAAAACGATGGCTTCATTAGAACTGAAGCCCCAAAAGCCTCGCCTCAAAAAAGATGAAATTGCTCGTGGCGATGTGTCTGGTCTTATCGGTATGATCGGGCCTCAAACACGCGGTTCCATGTCGATTACCTTTGATGAGGCTTTAGCCTTACAAATTATGGAAAACATGTTGGGCGAACGACCGAATGGCTTAAATGAAGAAGTCACGGATATGGTCGGGGAAATTACCAACATGGTAACGGGTGGAGCAAAACGCATCTTAGCCGAAAGTGGCTTTGATTTTGATTTAGCGACCCCAGTGGTGGTATCGGGCAAAGGTCATACAATACGACACAAATGCGAAGGTTCGATCATCATCATGCCGTTCTCATCTCAATGGGGAAATGCCTTTATTGAGATCTGTTTCGAGTAAACCAGAGCAAGTCGCTTTGACTTGCCCAGAATCGAGTAGGAGGCGGGATCACTCCCGCCGTCCTCTCACACCACCGTACAAGCGTGGATCGCATACGGCGGTTCCGAATAGATTTTCAATGTTTCATACCCTTCCAACAATGAGTATAACCCCAAC
>NZ_VHTC01000054.1:0-8693 GCF_013048685.1 Vibrio sp. A8-1 | reverse complement strand
GAAACGGACTTAATTTCAAGTGCCGTTTTTTGAGCACTTTTATAATTTATAGCAATGACTTCTTTGAGTAACATTTTATTTATTCCCTAGACCACCGAAGTTAAATTTTTGCGATATGCATAACGCCGCGTTAAGGGGCAGCCGACGCTACTACCAACTTTCCGCATAACACCGTAACCACAAAAACCAACGCATAATAAAAATGCCACGCGTTGGCTGTCCCTCTTGAACGCTTTGTTATAAGCAAATAACACCTTGATTTAATTGATGTTCAATTGCTCAGAACTAGATAAAACCCATGCACTATTATGAGCTTCAAAACCAATTTTCGGATAATAACCTTGCGCTTTCGGCGCTGACAGTAAAACCAATTTACAACTTGGGCTCAACTCTTCTTTGGTCACTAAGATCAGATATTTACCTATACCATTGGATTGAACGCTTTCATCAACGGCTAAATCAGACAGATAGCAACAATAATGAAAATCTGTCACTGAGCGAGCCACACCGACAAGTTGATCGTTCAGCCATGCGGTCACAATTAAATTAGAGTTGTCGAGCATACCCTGAATAGTTGACTCATTATCCAAAGGACGACGCTCACCTAATGAAGTTTTCTTAAGTAAACTCACGAATTGTTCAACTGAGATTGGATGGTTTACTTTGTACTCGATTTCCATTTTTCATCCTCTGGGGCTGAATTTGCTTATAACGCCGCATTAAGGGGCAGACAACGCTACTACCAAGTTTCCGCATAACATCGTACCCACAAAAACCAACGCATAATAAAAATGCCACGCGTTGGCTGTCCCTCTTAAATGCTTTGTTAGGCGGCCGTTCTCTGCATTATATGTTGAGGACCAGCTGGACCACCTAAATACAAATTCCCTGTGTCTTCAAAACCACATTTAAGATAACAATTGTACGCGGCTTTATTACGGCAATTTACTGTCAATTGTAACCGTTCAAACTCTGGATAGGTTGAAGCAACATAGCTTGGTAACAAATTCATCGCTCTACTCGCAACACCTAAACCTTGATGATTATGATCAATCAGCAAAGCTCGAACGCCTAGCGCTGTTGGAGCACTAAAACTATAAGCGTCAGAATAAGATAGATCTAAGACGAAAAAACCAACAACTTGATCATTTTCGATGATCAAATGAGGATGTTCATCTTCTTTTAAAGATAAGATGAATTCACCAAGCTTATCGACTGTGAACTGAACTTGCTCGGGTTTTACTCGTAATTTTTCAACTTCAGCATCACGACTTTTATTATATTTCTCAATAATTAACATGTTACCTCGATCTCAAATGACGCCTAACGCCGCGTTAAGGGGTGAGCAACGCAACTACCAACTCACCGCATTGCACTAAAAACTAATAAAATCAATGTATAACGAAAATACCACGCGTTGCGAATCCCTCTTGAACGCCTTGTTATGGTGATTTATTTAAGACTTGCTTGGATAATAAGCAACTCGATTTCTTGTTCTGAGGTATTCACTAAACTATGAGTACCAAAACGCTGATTTACGATCATATCACCTGAAGATACTTTCTTTTCTTCACCTTCAATGATCATTGTCCCTTCACCTTTCAAAATAATGTACATTTCTTCATCATCTCCATGAGTATGCTCTCCCATAGAACTTCCCGGTGGCATGACAACGCGAATTGCAAAATCCCAAGCACCATCAAAATCTTTACGCCTAAATGCACGATAAATATCGATTGAACCTTCACCATCATGGCTATTGTGGTCAACTTCTTTGTCGCATGTATAAAAGTTACGTATCATTCGTACAAAATTCCTTTCCTATTGCTGTACTTAAATCTATAGAGCACCATAACGCCCGCTTAAGGGGCTGACAACGCTACTACCAAGTTTCCGCATAACACTGAAACCACCGAAATCAACGCACAGTAAAAATGCCACGCGTTGGAAGTCCCTCTTGAAGCGTTTGTTATGTGCCATTATACTAAAGTTTAACTATGTAATACATTGTACAACTAAAGGTGCTGTTATGAGAACAGAAATGCTAAGTACTCGTATAGACCATGATACCAAAGTTGCTTTTACTAGCATCTGTGACGAAATGGGTCTTAGTACATCACAAGCTATTAAAATTTTTGCAAAAGCCGTGATTAATCATGGTGGTATTCCATTTGACTTACGTGTGCCTCAACCAAATGAAACAACGATTTCTGCAATGAATGAACTCGTTCAAGGTCATGGGCATAAAGCAGAATCTGTTGACGCTATGCTTACTGAGTTAACTGAAGGCAAAGTTAAAAATGTATAGCTTAGAATACTCAACACAATTCAAAAAAGACTTCAAAAAAATCACAAAAATGCCGATTTCGGACATCATTGAAGTCGGCAACATCATATCAAAGCTGCAAAGAGGCGAAAAACTCGACCCTAAAAATGTTGATCACCCTCTAACTGGCGGATGGGTTGGATTCCGTGACTGCCACGTTAAACCAGATCTAGTGCTCATTTATCGCATTTTTGATGGCCAGCTCCAATTAGCTAGAATTGGCTCTCATAGTGATTTGTTCTGATGAACCTTAGTGGCACATAACGCCCGCTTAAGGGGCTGACAACGCTACTACCAACTTTCCGCATAACACCGTAATCACTTAAGCCAACGCATAATAAAAATGCCGCGCGTTGGAAGTCCCTCTTGAAGCGTTTGTTATGCTTTATTACCCATTGATTACATTGAACTTTTACAATGTTCATTGGTTAAAACCACTTTAACTCAAAATGATAAACTTGCCTACTTTCAGCAATCATTGGTGCCGATAAGATCCCAAATAAGTTGAAGCGAAATAGCCTGCGGAATCAAGGAGCAAACAACATCAAAGGAAGAGACTTTTCAGCAACAGTTGAATCTTTTGCGTACACAATTTATCAGAGTAAAAGCCGACAAAAACACAAAAGCATCGTTCAACTTTCAACAGCCACAAAAAAGAACAATAAACTAATAATATCAATAAATTAGAATAGTAAAACTTCTAAATCAGACTGAGTTTTCCCATTAAAATTTATATATTGATTTTGCTGAGGTTCAATAAAGCATAACGCCCGCTTAAGGGGCTGACAACGCTACTATCAAGTTTCCGCATAACACCGTAACCACCGAAATCAACGCACAATAAAAATGCCACGCGTTGGAAGTCCCTCTTGAAGCGTTTGTTATGCTTTATTACTTATTGATTACATTGAACTTTTACAAAATTCATTTGTTCGCAGCAGTTTAACTCAAAATGACAAACCAGCCTACTTTCAGCAATCATTGTTGTCGATAAGATCCCAAACAAGTTGAAGCGAATTAGCCTGCGGAATCAAGGAGCAAACAACATCAAAGGAAAAGACCTTTCAGCAACAATCGAACCTTTTGCGTACACAATTTATCAGAGCAGAGTTGGCCGACAAAACACAAGCATCGTTCAACTTTTAATCGCCACCAAAAAGAACAATAAACTCATAATATCAATGAATTAGAATACGAAAATTTCTAAATCAGACTAAGTTTTCCCATTAAAATTTATATATTGATTTTGCTGAGGCTCAATAAAGCATAACGCCGCGTTAAGGGGTGAGTAACGCAACTACCAACTAACCGCATTGCACTAAAAACTAATAAAATCAACGCATAATGAAAATGCTGCGCGTTGCGAATCCCTCTTGAACGCTTTGTTATGTAACAATATTTTCCATCATGTATATGTGGTCAGCATACATTTGACCACCAATTTCATAAGCATCAGGAATCACACTATGTAATGTGAATCCACTTTTGATTAACACTTTTTCTGAACCAAGATTACCTTCTGTAACCACAGCGGAGAAATTTTTTAGACCAAAATACTTTCGGGAATATTCAACTAAAGCTCGTAATGATTCAGTCGCATAACCTCGACCATGGAAGTGAGTTAAAAACATGAAACCAACTTCAACCGCTCCATTCTGGATGCAATAACCTGTTATACCTACTTTGATACCCGTTTCTAATTCGGAAACAACCAAACAGCACCAATGGTTAGAATCTAGTGTCCATGGTTCAAGCCTAGAACGAAATTTAGACTGAATTTCCAACAACGTCGGCTCATCGAAGCAAAGTGAAATAACCTTTGGATCGGTATGAAGAATTTGAAATAGAGGCCAGTCCGCTTCTGATATCGGAGACATCACTAAACGATCTGAAAATATTTTTTCCACTGAACCTTCCTTGTTACATAACGCCGCGTTAAGGGGTGAGCAACGCAACGACTAACCTTCCGCATCGCACTAAAAACTAATAAAATCAACGCATAACGAAAATGCCGCGCGTTGCGAATCCCTCTTTAACGCCTTGTTAGGAGATTGTTCTCGACATGCTGTAAAACCTGTCATCTTCACTATCGACAACAAAACCTGACCTATCATAAAGGTGGTAAGCTGGACTGATTTTAAATACCCGCAATCTAAGACGATTTGCACCCGAATTAATTGCTAAACGTTCACATTCAGCGAGAGCTGCTGCCCCAAACCCTTTATTTTGATGATTATGGTTAACCTGTAAATCACGGATATAACAACCATCATTATCAAATGCTAATCGTATGGCACCGACAACCTCGCCTTTCAACAATATGTCGAAATTGACCAAATCACTGATTTGTTCTTCAATTTTTGAACAATCCCAATCAACAGCATAGTGCTCGTAATATGAACGCATATTTTCATAAGTAATCTGAGCTGAAGATGATAAATTGTCTGTTCGCTGAAATGAAATCATGGAATCTCCTAACGCCCACTTAAGGGGCTGACAACGCGACTACCAAGTTTCTGCACAACACCGTAATCACTTAAGCCAACGCATAATGAAAATGCTGCGCGTTGGAAGTCCCTCTTGAAGTGTTTGTTATGCTTTATTAATTATTGATTATATTGAACTTTTTAAAAGATTATTGGTTAAGGCCACTTTAACTCAAAATGATAAACTTGCCTACTTTCAGCAAGCATTGTTACCGATAAGATCCCAAACAAGTTGAAGCGAATTAGCCTGTGGAATCAATGAGCAAACAACACCAAAGGAAGAGACCTTTCAGCAACAATCGAACCTTTTGCGTACACAATTTATCAGAGCAGAGTCGGAAAAAAGCGCAAAAGCATCGATAAACTTGCGCTAACCAAACACTGTCAGCAAGTAAGAAGCCAATGAGATCCCAAACATGCTGAAGCGAAATAGCCGGTGGAATCAATGAACAAGCAACAACAAAGAAAGAGACTTTTCAGCGACAATCGAACCTTTTGCACACACAATTTATCAGAGCAGAGTTGGCCGAAAAAGCACAAGCATCGTTCAATTTTCAATAGCCACCAAAAAGGACAATAAACTCATATTATCAATTGATTAGAATGGAAAAACTCTAAATCAGACTAAGTTTTCCCATTAAAATTTATATATTGATTTTGCTGAGGCTCAATAAAGCATAACGCCCGCCTAAGGGGCTGACAACGCATTACCACTAAACTCAAACACAACAACCGTAACCACCGCGGCTCAATGGGACTGGAAACGCCACGCGTTGACAGTCCCTCTTGAGGCGTTTGTTATGTGAAAACCCAACTATCGAGCACCAATTTTTAAGACCTGTTTAAAAAAGTACAACATGAAGCCTGAAGCTATTGGAAAAATAATTGAAAACGCAGTCAGGCCGATCTTATGCGACGTTTTTTTAGCGGTAAAAGACACATAGAATGAATACAAAAGCATGTGAACCAAAGCCAGAATAACTAACGTTTTTAATAAGTTAATTATCATAACGTCTAATGATAATACCTTGATGAAAGCAGCAATAATAAAAACACCCCAGAAGCTTATCCCTGCATACTTATCAATTCGATCCACTACTGTATCTCCCTATTTCACATAACGCCGCGTTAAGGGGTGAGCAACGCAACGATTAACTTACCGCATTGCACTAAAAACTAATAAAATCAACGCATAATGAAAATGCCACGCGTTGCAAATCCCTCTTGAACGCCTTGTTATGTTTATTTTTCGTACAACTCTAAGGGTAAACCATCTGGATCTTTAAAAAAGGTGAATCGTTTACCTGTAAATTCATCAACTCGAATTGGCTCAACATCAATTCCGTATGATTGTAACTCGTTAGCTGTCGATTCTACTGAACAACAAACGCCAAATGCCTTAAACCTTGAGCTTCTGGATTACTTAATCTAGGCGGTGGCTCTGGAAAAGAAAACAGCTCAATTTGTCCACCATTTGGTAATGCTAAATCTAATTTATATGAATCTCGGCTTTCTCGATAATTTTCGGCAAGGATCTTAAGGCCTAATATTTCCGTATAAAATGACTTAGATCGTTGATAATCTGAGCAAATAATCGCTACATGATGAATACTTTCTAAATTCACAACATTCTCCGATTTGAACTTTAGCCGAGTAAACATAACGCCCGCTTAAGGGGCTGACAACGCTACTACCAACTTTCCGCATAACACCGTAACCACAAAAATCAACGCATAATAAAAATGCCGCGCGTTGGAAGTCCCTCTTGAAGCGTTTGTTATGCTTTATTACCCATTGATTACATTGAACTTTTACAATGTTCATTGGTTAAAACCACTTTAACTCAAAATGAAAAACCAGCCTACTTTCAGCAATCATTGTTGTCGATAAGATCCGAAACAAGTTGAAGCGAATTAGCCTGCGGAATCAAGGAGCAAACAACGTCAAAGGAAGAGACCGTTCAGCAACAATCGAACCTTTTACGCACACAATTTATCAGAGTAAAGCCGGAAAAAAGCGCAAAAGCATCGATAAACTTGCGCTAACCAAACACTGTCAGCAAGTTCATGAGCCCAAACATGCTGAAGCGAAATAGCCGGTGGAATCAATGGACAAGCAACAACAAAGAAAGAGACCTTTCAGCGACAATCGAACCTTTTGCGTACACAATTTATCAGAGTAAAAGCCGACAAAAACACAAAAGCATCGTTCAACTTTCAATAGCCACAAAAAAGAACAATAAACTAATAATATCAATAAATTAGAATAGGAAAACTTCTAAATCAGACTGAGTTTTCCCATTAAAATTTATATATTGATTTTGCTGAGGTTCAATAAAGCATAACGCCGCGTTAAGGGGTGAGCACGCAACGACTAACTTACCGCATTGCACTAAAAACTAATAAAATCAACGCATAATGAAAATGCCACGCGTTGCGAATCCCTCTTGAACGCTTTGTTAAATGCCTTGCACTAAACTCAAATTGCTTTAACCTTTATCACACTTTTTGTTTCGTCATCTATGGATTATTAGTATTTGGCTTAGCTTTACTACCTAACCAAGAACCATTATGACAACTACACTTCGTATTCGTTACCAAACTATTGTCATTGGAAACAATGATATACATCTATGCACTTTACGTGATAAACAACAGTTTAGCGACCCTAAAAATACGGCACAAAATTTAGGTATCTCTTCTGCTTCATGGCCAATTTTCGGGATTGTTTGGCCATCCAGCTTAGTTCTAGCACACCATGTTCTTAACTTAGATACCAATAACAAACGAATTCTTGAAGTCGGTTGTGGCATTGGATTATCAAGCCTACTTCTGAATGAGCAAATGGCAAACATCACCGCCACGGATTATCATCCTGAAGTTGAAACATTCCTAGACAGAAACACTCAACTGAATAATCGGAAAAAAATTGCTTTCGAACGTGTCGATTGGGCAGATGCGAGCAGTCAACTCGGCCTTTTTGATTTAATCATTGGTAGCGACCTTTTATATGAAGACCAACACATCTCATTGTTGGCTCAGTTCATTCAAACTCATGCTAATCCGACATGCGATATTATTATTGTTGACCCAGACCGAGGTCGGAAAAATAAACTTAGCTCGAAAATGAGTGAATATGGATTTACGAGTGATCACATAAGACCAGACAATACCGATTATTTAGAGCAAAAATTTAAAGGTCACATACTCAGATTTTCGCGTACATCTGAAAGCATTTAACGTCGCGTTAAGGGGTGAGCAACGCAACTGCCAGCTAACCGCATTGCACTAAAAACCAATAAAATCAACGCATAACGAAAATGCTACGCGTTGCGAATCCCTCTTGAACGCTTTGTTATGTGCGTGTTTCAGATTGACACAGAATCCCTAATTCAGCCTGCTTCTTTTTACTTAAACCACTTGAAACAATTCTATAGGATTCAGATAGATAATAACGTAACTCATCATCAAGGCGACTTCCCGTTTCAGTTTGCTGAATCCATTTCATTCCTCGATTAGCAAAATATGGTGCTGGTCTGTAACCATCACAATTACTCAGAAAATCAAAGTTCAGGTCTGACACCTTAAAAGTAAATGCCGATTTCCCGTCAGAGCTCCAACCTCCGACCGCAAATACCTTATTGCCTACTTTCCATACATCAGAATTGCCCCATTGAACAACATGACTAGTAGCGGGGAAAGAGCCGCAAAATTCATTAAATTCATCGTAATTCATATTGTTCATCCTTGAAGCACATAACGCCGCATTAAGGGGCAGGCAACGCAAACAACTAAACTCAAACTAGCCAGCCGTAACCTCAAATGCTCAACCAAACCAAAACTGCCAAGCGTTGACTGTCCCTCTTGAATGCTTTGTTATGT
>NZ_VHTC01000053.1:0-9198 GCF_013048685.1 Vibrio sp. A8-1 | reverse complement strand
GAATCGTGTAGGATATTGAGTTCGCACATCTTGTTGTCTGGTTGTTGTTTTTTGGCGAAATCATTTGATCACATGACAAGATGTGTATCCAGCTTAAATTGATGATTTTTCTTAAAATCATCAGGGGGTTTCCTCAGTGTTATGCGTACACTTTGCTTATGAAAAGTGTATTTTTTGAATCAACCATATTTGAAAAGTACCGAAATGAACACCTCAGTGACGAGGAGTTTCGACTATTCCAAGCTGAACTAATGTCGAACCCAAAGCAAGGTGACGTAATTCAAGGTACAGGTGGTTTGCGAAAGATTCGAGTAGCAAGTAAAGGTAAGGAAACACGTGGTGGTTCACGTGTTATCTATTACTTCCTCGATGAAAAGCGTCGCTTCTATTTGCTGACGATTTTTGACAAAAATGAAATGTCAGACTTAACCGCAGATCAAAAGAAACAGTTAAAGGCTTTTATGGAGGCGTGGCGCAATGAGAAATCGTGACCTATTTGCAGAATTAAGTTCAGCACTTGTTGAAGCTAAAGAGCACTCAGAGGGTAAATTAACTCTGAAAACTCACCAAATTAATGAAATTAGCGAGTTAAATATCTCGCCTGACGAAATTGTTAGTATTCGTGAACAGTTCAATATGTCTCGTGGCGTATTTGCTCGTTTGCTACATACATCATCACGTACATTAGAGAACTGGGAACAGGGGCGAAACGCACCAAATGGGCAAGCTGTCACCCTTTTAAAATTGGTACAGCGCCATCCAGAAACTCTGTCTCACATCGCAGAGCTATAACAAAGCATTTAAGAATGATTCGCAACGCTTGGCGGTTTCGCTTCGCTCAAGTATAGGCAAGCGCCGTCCACACCTTAACGCGGCCCTGGCGGATCCCCTCATAATTCGCCCAACCTGCAAGTATGGGTGAGGCGCTGATATTCCAACATCGCCCAGTGATATTGGGATTCTTTTATCCGATATCGTCGATGGCTTCGCACCTCTTTTCCTAGCCTTGGGATTGATAAAACACTTCGATGCTTGATGGTGTTGGCTTGGAAGTCATATTGCCATTTGGCTTGTATCGCGATTAAGCCATTCCACCACATTATGATTTCGGCCATCAATGCCATAAGCAACAAGATATCAATACGCTTAGTACAACGTGTCCGATTATGACGTAACGCTAATCCGTAAGCGGGGCTTTTCAAATCTCGGAACGACTCTTCAATTTGCATCCTTTTCGCGTACAAACGGGTGATTTTAACGCCATTAAGTACAGAGTTCGGGATGTTTGTGACCAGAAACCAAGGCTCTTTTGCGCCTTTATGGAACACTTTTCCGGCAGGTTCGACTGTGTCGATGCGCTTTTCTGCGTTTAGGGTGACTCTTATATAAGTAAGCAAAACACTTAATCGAGACTTCGCCACGTACGCGACCAAGCCAGAACCAACCTTTGCTGGCGACTTGCCTTAACCATGTATTTCTAAAGCCAGTGTCAGAGACAATGATAGGCGTGCAGCCTTGGGGTAGTAGAATAGATTGAAGCTTATCGAGAAAGTGCTGATGGCTTGTTGGCGAGTTGTAGTTTTTGTACTCAAATACCTGCTCATAAAGCGTGACAGCGCGACCTTTAACGGATACCGAAGCGCGTAATTGTCATATAGCGCAGTTGCTCACGAACATCTGACCAATCAACCAACACAACAGGAAAAGGATTGGCGCGAGTAATAAAGGACGCATGCCATTTATATATGGACTCTTTTTCACGGTGTAGATTGCGATTACCAAGTAATCGGTCGATACGTTTGATGGCATGCTTCACCGTGGTATCGGTGTCGAGAGCGCGTCCAATTTTGGTGAGGGTGAGATCAGAGCCATCCAGTACCGTTCTTGTTGCAAGCATCAGAGATCTAAGTCGTTTTTTGTGAATGTCAGGGCATTGGTTTTCGAGTGCTTGCTGTAGAATTTGAACATCGCGCATCGTAGGGGTTCCCTATTAAATCCATTTAATCCGGTGTGTTTTTGGCGAAATTCATTAGATCAGAATGAGCGATGCGCGTCTAATCATTGTTTTATATGGAAATTATGGTGGGGTCGTAAGAACCGGGCGTTATGAGCCAAAGTTCGGATTAACATCCATGCTCTTATGTAAAATACGGACGACTCTAATCTGTTGGCTGCCCGTTTGCTGATAAAAAATCACATGGCTACCTTGAGGAAATTTACGGTAACCATCTCGAATTTCATCACATGATTTGCCGATGTCGGGATTTTCAGCCAAAAGCCAAAATGAATCGTCAAATTGCTTTAAGTAGATGTTTCTCTGCTCTTTGCCCCAACGGCGTTGAGTAAATAAAGCAATATCACGCAAATCGGTTTTGGCTGCAGTTGTAAGATTAAATGGTTTCATCGATTAGTTTCACCATCAAGTTCATGGATGAAACTATCAAGGTCATAATCAGCGTCACCACTTTGTTCACCTTCAACAAGTAGTTGACGGAGAGTCTGCAGTTTAGTCTCTTGGTTTTCGAGTAAACGCAAAGCCGAACGAATAACTTCACTTGCAGAGCCATAACGCCCACTTTGAATTTGGTGTGTGATAAAACCATCAAAGTGTTCACCAAGGGTAATACTTGTGTTCTTAGCCATAATTTTCATCCCCAAAGTACCAATAAATACCTAATTATGGTATTAAATAGCTTTCAAGGCAAGGCGTATAACAAACGCTTCAAGAGGGACAGCCAACGTGTGGCATTTTTTACTATATGTTGGTTTTTTGTGATTACAGAGCAATGCGATTAGTTGGTAGTGAAGTTGCCTCCCCTCCCCTAAAATTAAGAGACTTTTTGCCGACTTTGGTAAAAAACCAATAGTGTTATATAATTATATTTATATAACACTATCGGGCACGGTTTATCATGGCGGACTCCTCTAAACAGATAGTAAAATTGCAAAGTCAAGTGACACTGTCACAATTAAAATCTCAAGAAGATGTCGGTAACAAGTGGCAAGAAAGTAAAAGAAAACTAAAAAGATTTAAGGTTGAGTTTCCAGATCTATCGAACAGTTTTGATCCAGACTGGCATGAATTACCGAAAGCACTATTTAACTTGAAAAGCTTCGACGAAGATAGAGGCGGTTACAGTATTAATACTTTAAGGATGCTTTCTTTTGTTGTTGGGAAGTGGGACAAATATTGCAAAAATGCATCGGTTTACAGTTTTCCAATCAGTGAGCACATCTTTCTAAATTGGCTCAAGGAACTAAAGTTAAATTTAGATATAAAAATTAATACCTTGAAGCAATATCGAGCCCAGATTAGTTTGTTTCTTAACATTATGGGGGCTCAAGATGTCACTAAAAAACCTATTGTAAAAAACTTTTTCAATTCTTTAGCGAAAGATGAAGTTGAATTAACCGGGTCTCAATTAATCGAGCTACAAGCTAAACCTTTTAGAAAGCATCATTTGACATCACTTATGTCAATATGGAGTAATGAGCAAAACGTAATCCAATACCGAGATCTAACGGTTTTAACCGTGGCCTATGGAACAATGTTAAGAGAAGCAGAAATAGGTGCCATTAGAAAAAAACACATCAAAATATTAACCAATGGTGATGTAAATATTGAGCGTGTTACATCAAAAACGTCAATTAACCCAGAACCGAAACGCTTAACGGGAAAGTTTTCTTTCATCTTAAGACGTTATTTAGAACTATATTGTCATAGCTTAGATGACGACAACTATATCTTCAGCTGGTTAACTAAAAACGGCTTAAGACCCGTTGAATATAGAGAAACACCTATGTCAGGTATGACAATTGATAGAATTTATCGCCGTGCACACGATGCGCTGGGTGAAAGGTGTGACGGCGTCACTTTTGGGGCTGTACAAAGAAAGAAATGGAGCGGTCATTCGAGTCGAGTAGGCGCTTTACAAGATGGTTATTTGGCGGGAATGAATTTAACTCAATTGATCCAGCTAGGGGACTGGAAAAGCAATGAAATGGTCTTGCGCTATTTAAGAGGTTTAAATAATGATCAGAGCCCTAACTTACTCTTGCAAGATTGAGTAAAAAGGATGCATGAGTTGATGAGATAATAACTTATTTAAATAAACGAGTTATAGTGCATCAGGGCGCGTTAAGTTGATTTCGAGGTAGTTTTACCAAATTTCGTGACTACTCACCGCCTCTATCTTAGCTAATGTTCGATAGCATCGAGAGTTCGAGAAACTTTGTGTTGAAAATCAGCACAAGCATTATTTACCCTGTGATTAGTTTCAATCTTTATTGCCAAAATATTACTAATATCATTGTCGCACGCGGTAAAACTTTCATTCTTTATTGAGTCTGGTGCAAAGAGAACGATCCGTTGCGTTGTCGTGGAGTTAAATGGGCATGTGAATTACTTGCTTGAAATTGATGTCACAGGGCTGAATAAATGGATTTCTACCAAATGCTTGCGACAGATTGATACTCGTAACTGGAAAGAGCAGTTTTCTTGAATTAAAAAAGGCGTGGTAACAAAGTCTCTTGGATGGCCAACACAAGAAATGGATGCCATGTTTGGCTTCAAAAAGCATATTGGTATATCTCACCCTAAGTCAGTAGAGGGGCACCCGACAGGTATTCCAACTGAATCTATCTTAGACTGGGCTGGGAGGGTTGCTGAGAAACTCTAGTGTTTTTAGCTATGTGGTTAAGTGATTCGTGGCACTATCTGAATCCGAAGTGCCCCCAAATCATTTAGAGTTCATTACATTATTGTAATTAGCTCCCAATTTATTACTCATCAATAACATACCTCTTAAATTTTTTCTCAATATGCTTGACCTATGTCTAACACATAGGTTTTAAGCTACAACTAATACACATTGGTAACGAATTGGAGATAGTTATGAGTTGTTGTAACAAAGCCCCAAACGGTGGGAGCAGTGACCCTAAGTTGTTACTTAAACTGTTTATTGGGTTGTTTGTGATTATATTTTTAGTCGCATTTATTTTTGGCTAGCAACATAAAACGAATAAAGTTTCATGTGCGTTAAACCTTCAGAGGCATGGATTATGTTGACAACTGAAATTGCGAGAGCAGCAGGTGTGACTGCTGAAACAGTCAGGTTTTACACTAGAAAGGGCCTTCTTTATGCAGAGCGAGACCCCAACAATGGCTACAAGATGTACCAGCAAAGTGCGGTTAATCGCCTGAAGTTCATTTCTCATGCGCGATCTATTGGTTTTAGCCTTAGCCAGATTCAAGAAATCATTGATTACTCCGAGCAAGGGCTGACTCCTTGCCCAGCTGTGAGGCAAATGCTGACTGATAAAATCGTAGAAACCAAGCAAAAGATCGAAGAGCACCAACGCCATTTAGCCATGATGGAAGCAACTTACGCAGAGTGGAATGAAAAACCGGATATGGAGCCCAACGGCAACGCATTATGTTGCTTAATCGAGGACTGGTCTGAGAAGCACCATCAAGTATTACCCGAGGAAAACTAACATGAACACAACACAGTATTCTCTAGCACTTTCCGGCATTAACTGTGGCCGATGTGTCGCTAAAATTGTAGATGGGTTACGTGAAAGAGACCCTGATGTATCTTTCACTATTAATGATACGAAAAACAGAGCAGAGCTCACAACCACGTTGCTGCCAGAAAGCGCGATAGAAGTCCTTGCAAAGTTAGGTTATGCGGCTTCAATACCTACGCAACAAGAGTACCGTACATCATTATCTAATGTTACTTGCCAACACTGTGTGGGTAAAATCACTCAAGCGATAGGTGCATTGGATGGTGCTGCTCAAGTGGTTGTTGATTTAGAAAATCAAACATTGGTTGTGAATAGCAGTTTGAACGGCAATGACATTGAAAGCGTATTAGTCGAACTGGGTTATAGCGGTATGACTGATGACACGCAACCACAAACTACGGATGTAATTAAATCGAACAAAGTGAAAACAACACAGGCGTTGGATGTCAGTATCGAGCTGTCATTAATCGGTGTCACTTGCGCAAGTTGTGTTAACACGATTGAAGGTGCTCTTATATCGGTGTCAGGTGTCGACTCTGTTGACGTGAACTTTGCGAATCGAACGGCGACCGTGGTTTCAAGTCAGCCTGCCAGCGTACTAATTGAGGCGATACAAGGCGCAGGATATGACGCAGAAGAAATTGTCGATCAGGCGTTAGCAAGTGACCTCAAAGAAGAGCGTGAATCTGAGGAGTATCGCTTTAAAGTAAAACAAAGCGTTATTGGTCTTGGTCTCGGAGTACCGTTGATGGTGTACGGTCTGTTCGGCGGACCAATGAATGTCAATACGCAATCTGAGCAGTTACTATGGTTGGCCTTAGGTTTAGTGACATTTTTCATTTTAGTCCGTGCGGGCAAGCACTTTTTTACTGGAGCTTGGAAGGCCTTTCTGAACCGTAATGCGAACATGGACACATTAATAGCGCTGGGAACGGGTACCGCTTGGCTCTATTCAATGGTGGTCGTTGTCGGGCCGCAGTGGCTTCCGGAAAGTGCAAGGCACCTCTACTTTGAAGCTACAGCCATGATCATTGGTTTAATCAATTTAGGACAGGCGCTTGAGTTAAAGGCTCGAGGCAGAACTTCGCAGGCTATCAAGCGTTTGCTTGATTTGAGAGTCAAAACTGCCATGGTGATTCGTGACGGCAAGGAGATGTCTTTATCGATTGAACAAGTTATCACAGGCGACTTGATTCGGGTTAGAGCCGGTGAAAAAGTCCCGGTTGATGGTGTGATTACAGAGGGCGAGACAACGATTGATGAGTCTATGCTCACTGGAGAGCCAATTCCTGTTGTTAAACAAGTGGGCAGCTCAGTGTCTGCAGGGACGATTAATGACCACGGAAGTTTCGTTTTTGAGGCGCAGAAAGTGGGCAGTGATACCGTTCTTGCTCAGATCATCAGCATGGTGTCGAACGCGCAAAACTCAAAGCCACCAATCAGCCATCTAGCCGATAAAGTGTCTTCAGTGTTTGTACCAACCGTGATGATTCTATCGATTCTGACAGCGCTGGTTTGGTATAACTTTGGCCCTCAACCTTCCTTAGTCTATATGATAGTGGCAGCTACCTCGGTGTTGATCATCGCATGCCCTTGTGCACTTGGTCTAGCAACGCCGATTTCTACTATGATCGGTGTCGGTAAGGCAGCCGAGTTTGGCGGGCTAATCCGAAATGGAGAAGCGTTACAAAGAGCCAGTGAGTTGGATGTCGTCGTACTGGATAAAACCGGTACGATTACTCAAGGTAAACCTGAAGTAACAAATTTTGTCTCGTTGTCAGATGATTCAGAGTTTCTGCCTCTGGTCAATGCTTTGGAGAAAGGATCTAACCATCCGCTAGCTAAAGCGTTAATCGCATTTACTCAAAGTGAGGTGCGTGATGAAGCGCGCTTACCAGAAGTGTCAGATTTCGAGTCATTAACCGGACTTGGTGTTCAGGCTCAGTATGCGGGTCAACGCGTGTTGCTTGGCAATCGCAAGCTGATGAAACAGTTTAACGTCAATGTTGAATTGGTTACAGAGCATGCATTGCAGTGGGAGCAAGAAGCCACCACAGTGGTGTATTTTGCGATAGGCGCTCAAGTGCAAGCGCTGTTCGGTATCAGTGACCCGATTCGAGATGATGCTCGAAGTGCGATAAATCGTTTTCATCAGCAAGGCATTCATGTCGTGATGCTAACGGGGGATAACCACAATACAGCGAAGGCGGTGGCATCACTCGCGAATGTTGATGAATATCATGCGGAATTGATGCCTGAGGATAAGCTTGACTGGATTAAACAGTTGCAAGCGAAAGGGCATGTTGTCGGCATGGTCGGTGATGGTATCAATGATGCGCCAGCACTTGCTCAATCAGACGTTGGTTTTGCTATTGGCAGTGGTACGGATGTCGCGATTGAAAGTGCCGATATTACCTTGATGCGCAGCTCACTCCACGGTATCTCAGATGTGATTGGGATCAGTACTGCCACAATGAAAAACATTAAGCAGAACTTGTGGGGGGCGTTTATCTATAACAGCTTGGGTATTCCTGTGGCAGCAGGGCTTCTGTTTCCGTTCACGGGTTGGCTATTAAGTCCGATCATCGCTGGGGCTGCGATGTCACTGTCCTCTGTTACTGTTGTAACCAATGCTAATCGCTTGCGCTTTTATACACCAGCTTCAGCCTCTACAACCAATGAGGAGTAATACTATGTTAGTCAATATATTAGGTCTTACAGCAATCGTGTTTATAGTCTGGTGGTTTTGGGGTAAGAAAAACGGCTAAGGTGACAAAATTGTCATGAACCCCTCCCCACTCCTGATCTAAGCGTTGCGATAAACTGAGTCTCAGTTAAACGAGTTAAAGTTATTTTGGAGAGCAAGAGAATGAAAAGCAAAAAATCAGATTGTCACAAGAATGGTCATCATAAAGGTCATGGATGGATGATGGTTCTATGCGCGTTATTAATGGTGGGTATTCCATTATTTATTCTCTCTTCTAGCCAAGAGATATTTAGTTGGGCATACCTTAGTAGTGCGATTGTTCCATTAATCATCTGTTTAGCTATGCATGGTTTAATGATGAAGATGATGATGCCAAGTGAAAAGAAAGACTCCGAAGCCAACGAGCAATCGGTGGAAAAAATTGAAAACAATCAACAGTTCAAAGCATAAGTAAGGGTTAGGTGATGTTATGAAAAAGTTATATGTATCAGTGTTATTTAGTGGTCTAGTTGCGATGCCGGTGTTAGCAACAAGTTCCATCGATGATCAGCATCGACATCACAATGTCGCGCAAAATGAGAAAGTGCATGTTAAGCAATCTCACGCGGATAAGATGAAGGATCACGATAGGATGATAGAACACATGCAAATGATGCAAAGCATGAACATGGAAGACATGCCAGAAGAGTGCAAAAAAATGATGAGTAGCTGAACCAATGAAATACTCGTAATCAGAAAAAGAGCTCCCCTTTACTTTTTCTAGTAAAAAAGAGCCGCCTCAGCTAACTGGGCGGCTCTTTATCGTTTATTGCCACAGGATTCATCGCAATTACAAAGAAGTGGACCCCAACGGTTGGACACATAAGCTCATTTCTTAAGTGGTTGACCCAGCTCATGCTGCGTATCTTTGCCTACCGAAGTAGGCCTCATCAGGAGTGAGGTTATTGAGTCCTTGATGGTTA
>NZ_VHTC01000052.1:0-11080 GCF_013048685.1 Vibrio sp. A8-1 | reverse complement strand
CCATATTATATACCTTTTTCATGAATGATAAGTCTACTTATCTGTTCTCATAGCCAACTTGAGATAAGCAAATTTAAGATAGACCATCAAATAGAATGCATCAAGGCTCATAAAAAATATAACGCCCTGTTAAGTAGTGAGGCATGCATTACAAGAGTCTCTGCATCACTACGTAACCACTAAAATCACTGCAAACCAAAAATGCCACGCATGCCGAATCTACTTGAACAGTTTGTTAGCCGATTTTCAGATCTAGCTTGAAATTACGAATGATTTTTTCATCCAAACAGCTACGTAAAAACTTATTCATTGCTGTCATGTCATTAGAAGAATAGAAGTCGAGCATGAGCGTATTAAACTCTTGCTGACGCTTGGCTTGCACATTAATGATAGGGAAACCGTTAGCTAACAAAATGCCGTTCATCATGAACCGGCCTGTACGTTTGTTAACATCCCAAAAAAATTGAGCGCGTGCCATTTGTAAAAATGCAGTAATTGCTTGATCGTAAACATCAGATTCGCTATTCACCTGACTCTCAACTTCAAGCCATTTTTCGTCCAACGCATCTGGAGCAGGAGGCTCATACTCTGAACCCGTAATAGAAACGTAACCAGAGCGAAATTTACCCCACTCTAACGCTTCTTCTTTGCCAGCGATATTGTGGATTTTTAAGGCGGTTTCTTTATTAAATTGAAACTCACCTTGATCAACTAAGCCAAAAATGAGCTCCCATGCTCGAGCTTGGTTCATTGCCATATTTTGATCACTAATACGATGGCCACCTACGGTGATCCCATCAAGAATGGTTTGCACCTCAGGTAAAGTCATTGCAACACCCTCGAGGTTAACAGCGTCATAAACCAAAGCTGGTACATCTCTTTTGGCAAGTTGTTTAGCCAACGGTATATTTGGTTTCATATTCCACATGTTATCAGTCAATGCTGTCATGGTGTTCTTCTTCAATGTAAGTAAAACTTGGCTAAGTATACACTTACTGATGAGTAAGGTGCTAGAAGTCGGCTAACGCCCGCCTAAGGGGCTGGCAACGCATACACTAAACTCCACTACACCAACCGTAATCACTTCTGCTCATTGGGACTGGAAACGCCGCGCGTTGACAGTCCCTCTTGAGGCGTTTGTTAGCTTTATTTTCAAACGATCATCTTGCTTTATTAACCAACTTTTGAAACGCATCAATAGTACATAAAAAAGTATGAATGTACTTTACATCATGACTACCTAGAGCAAATGGCTGGTTGTATTCTTTGGCTTGCATAGCATTCACAAAAACACCAATGACGATGAAAATTTCATCTATTACCGCTTCAATATGATCTGGTGCATGAGCATTGATTGCTTCATATGGGCGGATACAGACTATGTCATCGTTACCTAAAACTGGAATTGCGATACTTCTAAGCCCCCCACCGTCATCACAATGAACAGCTGAAGACGTAATGTTCTTTAGTTCCTTGCGATGAGAGAGATAATCTATTATGTCTTCCTCAGGAAATACCAGAGAATATGCCTTTGACACATACTGATATATCTTTCCATAAGCAATTTCTTGTTTCCAAAATTTCTTTTGATCAACATTATCATTTAGAAAATATTGCTCAGAAAATTCAGAACTTACGAGAACTGCAAATGCTAGTTCATTTGACTCAAATAAATTTCTGGTTAACACCCGAGCAGATTCTTCAAGACCAAGAGATATTGTTTCTCTGAAAGCGATTGAGATATTACTTGAACGTCGAAGCTGAGCATAAAGAGTCGTTCGCCTACGATCTTTGTTTGGGACTTCAAACATTTCAGCAAGCAGCATTAATACTTCAATTGCTCTATCTAAAGCAAATACTTGATATGGTATTTTCTCAATAGCCATACTAGATATCTTTTTTCTTCCTAAAGATAAGTAATCATCAACATTCATGATCTGTGGTACGTCAGACAATCCCAATTGTAGAGACGCATCTTCAACATAAGATCTATATTCTTTTTCAATATCACTGTACGTCATTAATTCCCCATAAAGCTAACGCCGCATTAAGGGGCAAGCAACGCTAGCAGCTGAACTTAAACTAACCTGCCGTAACCTCAAATGCGCATCCAAACCAAAAATGCCACGCGTTGATTGTCCCTCTTAAATGCTTTGTTATGTAACTTTACTAACTATTTCAAAGCATTATAAAGAACAGCATTACCAAATATCGTTTAACTTACATGAAAAGTTAGCAGTAACCCAGTAGAATTCGCGTGACAACGACGAAGCTATGAGCCCTAGTCCAAAGAAAAAAATGACTACCACCAAGCTCATCGCAAACCCACTGAACCATTTAGAACCAGCTAAAAACTCGAAGAACAAGAAGACGAAAACTAAGCCAATATGAATAAGACTGACTTTACAAACTTTATAAATAACCAATTAAAACAATAAGTTAAAATCATAAAACATGTAAAATAGAAGCTAACTTAAAAATGCAAAAGCATAAAAACACTTTAACTTTCAATATATTGCGGTCTTTTTCTCTACGGTTACATAACGCCGCATTAAGGGGCAGACAACGCGACTACCAACTTTCCGCATAACACCGTAATCACAAAAACCAACGCATAATAAAAATGCCACGCGTTGGCTGTCCCTCTTAAATGCTTTGTTAGCTTAAAACTCAGCCATTAACTCATTAACCTTTATATACAGATTGTTAATCCAATCACTATATGCAGTCACATGAACCTGAAACTCAGCAGAGGAAGTGTTTGTAAGCAGGTTATGCGCTTTCCGCCTCGAGCTTTCAGCTACGTTTAGATCATGATTTAGCGAGTAGAGCGACGTTAATTTGGGCACATCAAGTGCAGACACTACTTCATTGGGCAAATGCGAGATATTGCCAACCGGAGCATCTAAGACTTTATGCTCTTTTATAGCGTCTAAATGGGAAGCAAGTCTGTCGCTGACAACTAGTAATTGTGCTCGAACTAATTTATCGGCACTATCTTTAGCATCTTTTTTGACACGCTTCACCTCCATCTTTGGTAACCAAAATGCAGCTAACACCGCCAAAAAAGTAGCAATTGCAGCGACCCATGTTCCTACCATGTTCCAATACGAAATAGCTTCTACTGTCATATTTCCTCTTTAAGCTAACGCCCGCTTAAGGGGCAGCCAACACCACTACCAAGCTTCCGCATAACACCGTAACCACACAAACCAACGCATAGTAAAAATGCTGCGCGTTGGCTGTCCCTCTTGAAGCGTTTGTTAGGCATATTACCGTAAGAGTAAGTCACCATTCCACCAATAGCTAACTCATTGATATTATTAAATTCATCGAAAAAACGTACTTTGGATTTTACTTTCGAAGAGTGAGAAAATTTTAAAATAGCAACGGCAAACCTACGGTGAAAAGATGTCCGCAACAAATTATTTGAACATTGCCACATCAATTTGTATTTTATTTGGTGCTCTTAGATATCTATACGTCTGCTGGCAAAACAGTACAAGTCCCATTCTTGAGTCTTTAGTCACAACTGCTTTGACTGCTGGCTCAATTCCGGTTGGTTTTATCTTGGTTATATGTGGCATAAATTTCGATTTTATAAAACAATTCGAAGGAATTAACTTGTATCTTACTTTAGCCGGAATTTGTGTATTGTTCATCGCAGTAAGACAGATGTTATGACGCACCAAACTATTTATTTGCCTAACGCCCGGCTAAGGGGTTGACAACGCACCGCCGAACTCAAAAAACACACTGTAAACACTGAACTTCAATTTTGCACTAAAGTCGCCAAGCGTTGGCAATCCCTCTTGAGCCGTTTGTTATATGTTTGGATGAGAAACCTAGCTAGATCTTGAATGCAATGCATTGAATTACATATTTATCAACACATTGCATGCGGACGGTATAAAATGCAGCTTATTTATAAAAAGCTTCAACTTCACCTTTTAACTTAATCAGCATCGGCTGGCCAAAACGATCTTTAGCTTTCGGTGAAGGAATTTTCACCCACCCTTCACTAATGCAGTATTCTTCAACATCAGTACGTTCTTTGCCATTTAGACGAATGCCAATGTGATGTTCAAAGCATTCCGCTACATAGTGTGGGCTGCGAGGATTACCAGCAAGGTGATCCGGCAAAGCGGGTTTAGCTGTAGTGTCGTTCATATTCATAACCTAAAATATGTAAAAAAGTGCGCTATTGTAGACAATACAAGCCGACCGCTCAACACAGTAAAGATGCATATTTCATATGCAGTATAGACCGTAGAGCTAGATGACATATAACGCCCGCCTAAGGGGATGGCAACGCATAACACTAAACTCAATCGCAACAACCGAAACCACCGCGGCTCATTGGGACTGGAAACGCCACGCGTTGACAGTCCCTCTTGAGGCGTTTGTTAGTTTCGTAGCCCATTGTTTAACAATGATTTTTAACACCTTTACTTGAAAAGTATTTTACGCAAATGCATCGAACATGCACACGTCCAACGCCAAAAGCTGTGAAGTTACCTGCCAAATCTCAAAACGATCAAGGTTAAGTTGGCCACGGTTAAGAGTCCGCAACAAAGAAAGCAAGCTCACAGCGATAATGCTGCCTTTTGTGAAACCAAATTTGCCGTGTTGAATATCCGACAACATTGGAGCTTCGAGGCTTGTGGGTTTTCAGCGACTTTTAAATAGCTGAACTTTCAACACTTTCTACCAAATCAGCATCAGGAAAAACTCAAAAGCCAAATAGTGCGACTTGAACGCTTAAGCCTGATTTTTCAGGGCATTGAATCTGAGCTTTTGATGGTTTTTTCTAGATAGAAACTAACGCCCACTTAAGGGGCTGACAACGCGACTACCAAGTTTCCACACAACACTGAAACCACCGAAATCAACGCATAATGAAAATGCTGCGCGTTGGAAGTCCCTCTTGAAGTGTTTGTTATGCTTTATTACTCATTGATTACATTGAGTTTTTACAATGTTCATTGCTTACGAACACTTTAACTCAAAATGATAAACTTGCCTACTTTCAGCAATCATTGGTGCAAATAAGATCCCAAATAAGTTGAAGCGAATTAGCCTGCGGAATCAATGGGCAAACAACACCAAAGGAAGAGACCGTTCAGCGACAAATGAACCTTTTGTGTACACAATTTATCAGAGCAAAGCCGGAAAAAAGCGCAAAATCATCGATAAACTTGAACTAACCAAACACTGTCAGCAATCAAGATGTTCATGAGTTCCCAAACACGCTGAAGCGAAATAGCTCGTGGAATCAATGAGCCAGCAACACCAAAGAAAGAGACCTTTCAGCAAAAATAGAACCTTTTGCGTACACAATTTATCAGGGCAAAGTTGGCCGAAAAAACAGAAGCCTCGTTCAACTTTCCATAGCCACAAAAAAGAACAATAAACTCATAATATCAATAAATTAGAATAGGAAAACTTCTAAATCAGACTGAGTTTTCCCATTAAAATTTATATATTGATTTTGCTGAGGTTCAATAAAGCATAACGCCGCGTTAAGGGGTGAGCAACGCAACTACCAACTCACCGCATTGCACTAAAAACTAATAAAATCAATGCATAACGAAAATGCCACGCGTTGCGAATCCCTCTTTAACGCCTTGTTAGGTTTTTAAGCTGAAGCTCATGTGATAATAACCACCAAATTCATCATCTACTTGCGACACAATTGCAAAACCTTGTGACAAATAGAACTCAAGTGCCTTTTGATTTTGAACCATACATTTAAGACTCAAATAGCCATATTTTGCTTTAGCACCATTAAGTAATATTGAACCAATACCTTGACTCTGATATTCGCTGGAAACATACAAATGATGAACAAATCTGTCCGGTTCCCAAATCGAGATGAAACCTGCAACTTGACCTAAAACCTCAACTAGCCAAATTCGTTCACCATGAGTATCACGATCAAAGTCTTCTAATCGAAAGCTGTCCGTCTTGAGCCAGGTAAAACTATCTCTTCTAGAGTGAAAATAGAGCTTCCTTAATGATTCCAGATTACAAACACTAAACTCTTTGATTTCCATGTATAACCTTAAACCTAACGCCGCGTTAAGGGGCAGCCAACGCTACTGCCAAGCTTCCGCATAACACCATAATCACAAAAAACCAACGCATAATAAAAATGCCACGCGTTGGCTGTCCCTCTTGAACGCCTTGTTATAGCTCAGCTATATGTGACAGGGTTTCTGGATGACGCTGAACCAGCTTTAACAGGGTTACTGCTTGTCCATTTGGTGCGCTACGCCCTTGTTCCCAGTTTTCTAACGTACGAGATGAGGTGTGCAACAAACGAGCAAACACACCACGAGACATATTAAACTGCTCTCGAATACTCACGATTTCATCAGGTGAGATATTTAACTCACTGATGTCATTAACTTGATGAGTTTTAAGGGTAAGTTTGCCCTCTGAATGCTCTTTAGCCTCAACAAGTGCTGAACTTAACTCTGCAAATAGATCACGATTGCTCATTACGCCACGCCTCCATAAAAGCCTTTAGTTGCTTCTTTTGGTCTGCGGTTAAGTCGGACATTTCATTCTTGCCGTAAACCGTTAGCAAGTAGAAACGACGCTTCTCATCGAGGAAGTAATAGATCACGCGAGAGCCACCACGCTTGCCCTTACCTTTACTTGCAACTCGAATCTTTCGCAAACCACCTGTACCTTGAATCACGTCACCCTGCTTCGGGTTAGACATTAACTCAGCTTGAAAAAGCCTAAATTCATCATCGCTGAGATATTCATTGCGGTACTTTTCAAATATGGTTGATTCGACAAATACACTTTTCATACGTCAAGTGTACGCAATTGACGTATAGATAGCAACACTATACGTGATTAACGTAGCCATAATTTTTGAGCGGTAAATCTGACCTGAGCTATAACGCCCGCTTAAGGGGCTGACAACGCTACTACTAAGTTTCCGCATAACACCGTAACCACCGAAATCAACGCACAATAAAAATGCCACGCGTTGGAAGTCCCTCTTGAAGCGTTTGTTATGGCGAAATCTTAGCCAACTCCGCTTTGAAAGCCTCACATAATTTCGACTGGATCAAGGGAAGTTCTTTATCCGCACGAATCCATAGATCAAGCATCTTAGAATCGAGTGTTTTACCTAAACCACTTTGCTTGAGCTGATAACCTCTAACAACTTGATAAAAGGCTGAATGCTGGTCAAGAAGTTGGTCTACAAGATTGCAAATATCATCAGAGAGCCAAAGCTTAGCAAGTCTGTATTGTTCGGCAAACTTCTTAACGTCTAATTCCAAGCTCAACACCCTTTCCTTTTCTAGCTCACCCTGCATCCTTACTACATATGATGTAGCATCAGAAGCTTGAACTGACGCTTCATATAGCTTTGAAATTGATTCAATCTTTCTGGCGTGAATTTGCTCAAAAACGTAATTGCGTCTCTTTGCTTTTGATGAAATGTACTCTGACAGAACTCTTTCGATCGTTTGCCGAAACAACAATGAAAGAAAACCAACAATGACTGATGCTCCACCTAAATAAGCCAAAAACTCCTGCAAGAAACCTCCCAAAAAACTAAAGTCAAAATTGCGCCATAACGCCCTGTTAAGGTGTGAGCAACGCAATACCGATGCTTCCGCATGCCACCTTAAACACTAAACACAACGCATAGCAAAAATGCCAAGCGTTGCGAATCACTCTTAAACAGTTTGTTATAAATCTGATCAGACACTTTCTCTAAGTAGCATTGCTACCCACTTTTTTTCACGTTCATCTAACTCGATCTCATCAAGCCCGTTCTCCCAAAAGCCTTTGCGATACTGAGCATTTTTTAAATGACTTTTAAGTTTCACTATTCTGATGAGAGACATCGAGCCATTAACTTTTCGTGTTTCCTCACCCAATCTATTATTTATTTTGTTAGCTGTATGGACTTTAGCTATAGCGGCTTTTTTCATGTCAGTAGGGCATATATCACCAAGACGAACGCCTTCTGCCCATAAGAGATCAATCAATATCAAGCAACGTCGTCTTATTCCGTCATGATAAACCAACCAATCTTGCACTTCCCTCCTAATTCCTCTATGCGCTCTGCTCTCCATTGGGTCATGATCTTGAGGGTAGTAAACATCGAGAAGTACTCTTAGTGGACGACCTTGTCGCAGTAACTCACTGCCAAATATCGGATATACATCTTTGATGTCTAAGTGCCCTTGAAGAATACGTATACAAATATCACTAAATATATTGGATACTCCTCGCACTGACTCTAGTGCCCATACTGTAGGCGCACTTAAAGAATAATCCCCTTTTAATTGCTCTAATTCTGTAAGTTGAGCTTGGTCTGCGACTTGATAATAGTCCTTTTCTCCTCGTCCAACATACACTGTTCTCGCCCATTGTTTTTTTAAGCCCCACCACCTGTTTCTATAATCCTGAAGTAAAGCAAGTTGATTTTGATGCTTTTGGCTAAACAGCATTCTAATCTGAGCAATACCTACTAGAACAAGCAGTGCAGTCAAAAAAGACATCGTTAATTCATTACTCATATTTAATTACACCCAATGTTGAGTAGGATTTATAACGCCCGCTTAAGGGGCTGACAACGCTACTACCAAGTTTCCGCATAACACCGTAACCACAAAAGCCAACGCATAATAAAAATGCCACGCGTTGGAAGTCCCTCTTGAAGCGTTTGTTATGTTTTATTACTTATTGATTACATTGAACTTTTACAAAATTCATTTGTTCGCAGCAGTTTAACTCAAAATGACAAACCAGCCTACTTTCAGCAATCATTGTTGTCGATAAGATCCCAAACAAGTTGAAGCGAATTAGCCTGCGGAATCAAGGAACAAATAACGTCAAAGGAAAAGACCTTTCAGCGACAATTGAGCCTTTTACGAACAAAATTTATCAGAGCAGAGCCGGACAAAAACGCACATTCGCCGATAAACTTGCGCTAACCAAACACTGTCAGCAAACTAGATGCCAATGAGATCCCAAACAAGTTGAAGCGAAATAGCCGGTGGAATCAATGAACAAGCAACAACAAAGAAAGAGACTTTTCAGCGACAATCGAACCTTTTGCACACACAATTTATCAGAGCAGAGTTGGCCGAAAAAGCACAAGCATCGTTCAACTTTCAATAGCCACCAAAAAGGACAATAAACTCATAATATCAATAAATTAGAATAGGAAAACTTCTAAATCAGACGGAATTTTCCCATTAAAATTTTTGAATTGATCTTGCTGAGGCTCAATAAAACATAACGCCCGCTTAAGGGGCTGACAACGCTACTACCAAGTTTCCGCATAACACCGTAATCACCAAAATCAACGCATAATAAAAATGCCACGCGTTGGAAGTCCCTCTTGAAGCGTTTGTTATGCTTTATTACTTATTGATTAAATTGAACTTTTTCAAAGTTTATTGGTTCAATCCACTTTAACTCAAAATGATAAACTTACCTACTTTCAGCAAGTATTGTTGCCGATAAGATCCCAAATAAGTTGAAGCGAAATAGCCTGCGGAATCAAGGGGTCAACCACACCAAAGGAAGAGACCTTTCAGCAACAGTTGAACCTTTTGCGTACACAATTTATCCAGAGCAGAGCCGGACAAAAGCGCACAAACATCGATAAACTTGCGATAACCAAACACTGTCAGCAAGCAAGATGTTCATGAGATCCCAAACCTGTTGAAGCGAAATAGCCTGTGGAATCAATGAACCAGCAACACCAAAGAAAGAGACCTTTCAGCAACAATCGAACCTTTTGTGTACACAATTTATCAGAGCAGAGTTGCCGAAAAAGCACAAGCATCGATCAACTTTCAATCGCCACCAAAAAGAACAATAAACTCATAATATCAATAAATTAGAATAAGAAAACTTCTAAATCAGACTAAGTTTTCCCATTAAAATTTATATATTGATTTTGCTGAGGCTCAATAAAGCATAACGCCGCGTTAAGGGGTGAACAACGCAACTACCAACCTTCCGCATTGCACTAAAAACCAATAAAATCAACGCATAATGAGAATGCCGCGCGTTGTGAATCCCTCTTGAACGCTTTGTTAGCTCGCTGACTTACGTTTTTCGTCCCAAGTTTCAAGCACAAACATCGCTATTGTATGCGCAGAGTGAATTGCCAAACGAGCATGACGAGGTTTTAATTTATACATAATTCGACCCTCACCGTGCGCTGAACTGGCATGTGTGCGAAACGCTCCAATACCGTCAACAATTGACAGAATGCCTGATAACACTCTTTTTAAGTCATCATCTTGAACTAATTTAGGATCGAAACCTAAATCACCACGCACAACTTTCCAAACGTTTTGTAGATCTTGCTTTTGAGGTTGTGCTAATTGCTCATCAACAATATAGACCTTAAATATGGATTCCAAAATGTTGCAAGCTGCTGACACTGATTCTCTAGGTTCGGAGTTTACATTTGCTAGCGCTCTTGTAAATTCAGCTTCAATTGAGGGAATGTCTCTACCTTTAATTAAGTCAGACAAGGAGCGACTTGGGGCTGAACTACCATCAGATACAATACCACCATTAATGTAAGTTAGATTGCACTGCGCAAGAATTGACTCAAGCTTTTCTTTGAACTCCTTTTTATGATTTGTAACGTTAGTTCCCCACAGGAAGACCTCTTCCTCTTCTTGCTTTGGTAACTCCATATACGTTTCAATCAACTTACCAAGGACTTTTAATGGCTCGCCTGATTCTTTGTTAATTCGTCTTAGCCACGCTTGAACTTTAACAGGCTTAGAACCTTCAGGCGGCTCCCCTGGAGCATCAGCATATAAGAATAGGTTATCGAGACTTGCATGAGTCTCGAGCGCAGATAAGTTGTCTGATAAAACCGCGATTATAGGCGCAGGAATGTCTTTTCTCATATTGCCTCTTAATTAAAAATTGATGATTGCGAGCTAACGCCGCGTTAAGGGGTGAGCAACGCAACTACCAACTCACCGCATTGCACTAAAAACTAATAAAATCAACGCATAACGAAAATACTACGCGTTGCGAATCCCTCTTGAACGCCTTGTTAGCCGTT
>NZ_VHTC01000051.1:0-11863 GCF_013048685.1 Vibrio sp. A8-1 | reverse complement strand
AAGCATAACGCCCGCTTAAGGGGCTGACAACGCTACTACCAAGTTTCCGCATAACACCGTAACCACCAAAATCAACGCATAATAAAAATGCCACGCGTTGGAAGTCCCTCTTGAAGCGTTTGTTATGCTTTATTACTCATTGATTACATTGAACTTTTATAATGTTCATTTGTTCCGGTCACTTTAACTCAAAATGATAAACTTGCCTACTTTCAGCAATCATTGTTGCCGATAAGATCCCAAACAAGTTGAAGCGAATTAGCCTGCGGAATCAATGAACAATCGACACCAAAGAAAGAGACCTTTCAGCAACAATCGAACCTTTTGCGCACACAATTTATCAGAGCAGAGCCGGATAAAAACGCACATTCGCCGATAAACTTGCGCTAACCAAACACTGTCAGCAAGTAAGATATTCATGAGATCCCAAACATGCTGAAGCGAAATAGCCGGTGGAATCAATGAGCAAGCAACACCAAAGAAAGAGATCTTTCAGCAAAAATCGAACCTTTTGCGAGCACAATTTATCAGGGCAAAGTTACCGAAAAAGCACAAGTATCGTTCAACTTTCAATCGCCACGAAAAAGAACAATAAACTTATAATATCAATGAATTAGAATAGGAAAACTTCTAAATCAGACTAAGTTTTCCCATTAAAATTTATATATTGATTTTGCTGAGGCTCAATAAAGCATAACGCCGCATTAAGGGGCAGACAACGCGACTACCAACTTTCCGCATAACACCGTAATCACAAAAACCAATGCATAATAAAAATGCCACGCGTTGGCTGTCCCTCTTAAATGCTTTGTTAGGTATTAATAGGCACGAGCTTATACGAAACAAGTGCGCTAACTACCATAATTGTTCCTAGTAGCGTAGGTTCAAGCTTAAAAAAGGAGCTTTTAAAGCGCTCCCATTTTTTAGCTCTCTGACCATAGTGGTTGGTTAAGTCATATACTGAAATACTTTCTTTTTCTGATTTGTTAATCCAATCACGTATCGCTCGATATCGAATAACGTATTTATACCAGTATTGATGTCTCATCATTCCTTCAAGAAACCAATATAACAAAGCAGCTAGTACTGCTAAAAAAGTGATTCTTGGATCTTTGATTGTAAAAGCCAATCCAATAGCTCCTGCCCATAATGTTATGAACCAGTTTCTATTTCTGAAAATTAGGTCATCATATTTGTCGAAAGTGCCTTGTATAAGGGTCATTTCAACCTTAAGAATCTCAAGTCTATCTTTATTATCTGGTCTCATTGTTATCTCATTTAATACCTAACGCCCGCTTAAGGGGCTGACAACGCTACTACCAACTTTCCGCATAACACTGAAACCACCAAAATCAACGCACAATAAAAATGCCGCGCGTTGGAAGTCCCTCTTGAAGCGTTTGTTATGCTTTATTACTTATTGATTAAATTGAACGTTTTCAACATTTATTGGTTAAAGCCACTTTAACTCAAAATGATAAACTTGCCTACTTTCAGCAAGTATTGATGCCGATAAGATCCCAAACAAGTTGAAGCGAATTAGCCTGTGGAATCAAGGAGCAAACAACATCAAAGGAAGAGACCTTTCAGCAACAGTTGAATCTTTTGCGTACACAATTTATCAGAGCAGAGCCGGACAAAAGCGCACAAACATCGATAAACTTGCGCTAACCAAACACTTTCAGCAAGTAAGATGTTCATGAGATCCCAAACATGCTGAAGCGAAATAGCCTGTGGAATCAATGAACAAGCAACACCAAAGAAAGAGACCTTTCAGCGACAATCGAACCTTTTGCGTACACAATTTATCAGGGCAAAGTTGCCGAAAAAGCACAAGTATCGTTCAACTTTCAATCGCCACCAAAAAGAAAAATAAACTCATAATATCAATAAATTAGAATACAAAAACGTCTAAATCAGACTAAGTTTTCCCATTAAAATTTATATATTGATTTTGCTGAGGCTCAATAAAGCATAACGCCCGCTTAAGGGGCAGCCAACGCTACTACTAACTTACCGCATAACACCGTAATCACAAAAACCAACGCATAGTAAAAATGCCACGCGTTGGCTGTCCCTCTTGAAGCGTTTGTTATGCCGCTAGCTGAAGCGTGAAGCCAGCTTCTTATAAACAGCGTCTTTATCTCGTTTACCAACAGCGAGTACATAAACGACAACTTCATTATCGATGACTTCATAAGCCAAACGATAACCAGATGTACGAAGTTTGATTTTGTAAACAGAATCATAACCTCGTAATTTTGATGATGGGACGTGGGGGTTTTCTAGCCTTTCTTTAAGTTTCTTTTTAAATTGACTCTGAATCGTTGGCGCTAGCTTACTCCACTCCTTTTGGGCTGCTGGCAAAAACTTTAACTTATAAGTCATCAATATTGATTTCCACAGCTTGCGACAAATCACCTCGACGACTATCTACTATTTGGGAAAGCTCATAATCATCAAGCATATCCATCAGATACTCGTAAGTTTCAGCCGGTACAAGGTAAGCTGCGGGTTTGTTGTGGTTAAGGATCGCAATAGCTGAACCATCTGCCTCGTTCAAAAGAGCAGTTGGATTTTTCTTTAACTCTGAAATACTGGCAGAGCAATTCGCTAATACCTGTCTCATAACTTCACCATATAAGTATTAAAATCAGACCTAATTTTAGACCTTAATTTAAGTAATTGCTAGAGATTTACAAAAGAGGCATAACGCCGCGTTAAGGGGTGAATGCCGCCTAAACCAACCTTCAGCAGACCACCTTCACCACCAAAACTCACAGTAAACCAGAAATGCCACGCGGCATGAATCCCTCTTGAACGCCTTGTTAGGTGCTGGCGCTCAATTAAAGGTAACCTCTTGAAAATGTGGATTATTGAGCGATACTTTTAGCTTGGTCACTGAATCTAAAACCACTAAGATTTCAGTCCCTTCAGTTTGAAGTTTGATACATTCTTCGTTAGCTTGATTTCGAGCTGTATCTAGAGCCTTTCCACAGATTATTGAGCCCGATTTCATCGTCAGCTCCACTGGATATTTGAACAAACAAACTATCTCAATGTAGTCATAATCACTGCAACTAATCATGTTTGTATCCTTGCTGATGACCAATTTACTAACGATGATTTTAGACGTTTCACTGACCAACACCTAACGCCGCATTAAGGGGCAGCCAACGCTACTACCAACTCACCGCATAACACCGTAATCACAAAAACTAACGCATAATAAAAATGCCACGCGTTGGCTGTCCCTCTTAAATGCTTTGTTAGCTGAATTTCTCCATGACAAAGTTGCACAGCTTTTGACCGCGAACTTCTATGGTTTGTTCTTGTATCACATTGAAACCAAATCTCTCGTAAAACGGACGAGCTGTAATACTCACCTCAGAATAAAACCTAGTAATTCCTTGTAACTCACCCATTCTGAGTACATGTTCCATTAACTGTCGTCCAACTCCTTGGCCTTGATGTTCATGGTGACAAAAGAAATGATCAATTAATCCATTTTCTTGAAGATCACTATAACCAACAATTTTCCCATCAATTTCAGCAACAAAAGGTGACAGCAAGTTCATTTTTCGTTGCCAAATCTCAGAAGAAAAACCATCTGGAGCCCATGCTTCAACTTGGGCTTGCGAATAATCACGTAAGTTCACATTATGAACCGTATGATAAAAAATAGCCCATAAATCAAGCGCATCTGATTCTTGATACTTTCTAATTTCGATCATGCTGATATTTACCACCATTCAGCTAACGCTTTTTATGCGGCTTTTAGCCACCTTTCATACCCCTATCATGCAGCCTTTCCAATCACAGTTCAAATGCTAATCAATAGGTTAATGAACGGTGTTGGGTATTAGATTGCAAAATGACGCATAATTTTTAAAAAGCTTACTTCGACAGTATCGGCCTGGCCATTAACCCGGTCCAGAATATTCGTAAGCCCTCCCCGCCTTCTGGCCGGGAACGACGCTTAACCGAGGAAGAAGAGCAACAGCTCCTGGAAGCCGTTGAGGCGCACACCAACCCGATGCTGGCCTGGATTGTTCGTATCGCGCTGGAAACCGGTATGCGTTCCTCTGAAATCACTTCTCTGCGCCGCTCTCAGGTCGATTTGAAAAAGCGTGTGGTTTTCCTGGTCGAAACCAAAAACACCATGCCGAGAACCGTTCCGCTTTCTCTCCTGGCGTTAGAATCCTTTAAGCAGGCAATTAATAATCCGGTACGGCCCATTGATACCGACCTGATTTTCTTTGGAGAACCAGGCAAAGACGGCAAGCGACGCCCGTATAACTTCAACAAGGTATGGATGAAGATCAAAGCCAAGATTGGCCTGAAGGATTTTAAATTCCACGACCTGCGCCACGAGAGCGTCAGCCGTTTAGTGGAAGGCGGATTAAGTGATCAGCAAGTCGCCGCCATCAGCGGCCATAAATCGATGCAGATGCTACGCCGCTACACGCACCTAAGAGCCGAAGACCTGGTTGAAGAACTGGACGCAATTGCCAAAGGGAAAAAGGTTTAGCCAACTCTGCCCCTCAAGTGTCAATGAAATGAGGCTTGTGCCGATGTAACCTGGCTGTGAGCAATGGTCAGGACGGGTTTATTGACACTTGGGGGGCCAGAAGTACAGATGAGCTGAGCTAAAGGAATTGCATAGCACTAAAGGTTCGTACATGAGCCATTTTCCAACCTGAAGAAACCCAAAGTTCATTAATGACATTAAAGCGGTTTACATGGGCTATTTTTGAGCTTATATTTAAATAAAACCGTTATATGGTTCATATTTGACACATCAGAGGCAATGCTATGAATCCTAAAGTGCTACAACTTCGCAATCTCACCAGTAAGCTTGAGTCCGAAATTCACGAAGTTTTCGAAGAGATGCTTAGCAACGTTGAAGCCTCAAGCAACCGTCCTATTTCAAGCTACTCAATTTACGAGACCAACACTCTGATTGATGATATGCAATCACGCAAGAAGAGTATCTCATTAGAAGACCTTGAATTGCAGACGGATATTTCTAAATCAACGATAAAACGAATGCTTAAAGACCCAAGTAAAACTTCGCTGGATAACTTTTTAGCCGTTGCTAATGAACTCGGAATGAAAATATGGATCGAAAAGTAAAAGTTCTTTTGTACGGCAAGTTTTGCGGTGTTTTGTCTCAAAACGAACAAGGTTATCTATTCGAATATGAACCTGGTTATCGAGGCCGGAGCTTATCGCTGAGTATGCCTGTCGCCGATGGGCCATTTGAGAGTAAAGAGCTGCATCCTTTTTTCCTCAGCCTTGCCCCCGAAGGATGGCTGAAGAAACGCTACTCAGAACTACAAAAAATTGATGAAAACGATCCGCTGGGTATGCTGCTGTCCAACGGCAAAAATTTACTTGGTGCAGTCCAACTGTTGAGGTTAGAAGACCATGTATCCGAGCAATAAAAGCCTAATTAGCCTCGATGAGCTCAATGAACAAAATAGAGAACAAGTCGAGTATAAAAAAGGGGAGATCAAAACCCTACTAGGTTCGAATAGATTTCAGATCCAATTGCCTTTTTCGCGCGCTGAATTTGTTACTGAATTGCCAAAGAAACAAAAAGGCATGAGTATTTCCGGTTATCAACCCAAGCTTTCTCTGGCGATTAATGACGATAACCAGCTAGGGGTTGTGGAGGATAAGGCGCTATTTATTCTCAAGCCTTCACCAGAAGAATTTCCTCATCTTGCCGAAAACGAACACGCAACCATGTTAGTGATGAAATTCCTTGGTTTCGATACGCCTCCCTTTGGATTAGTTCGATTTAACGCTCCGGACGGAGAAGGTGAACTCGCCTTTATGATTAGGCGCTATGACCGCTTAAACGCAGGTGAAGAAGCGATTCATCAGGAGCAACTGGATGCCGCCATGGCCGTGCGGGAAAAGTACGGGAAGACAGAAGGCGATGCCGAAGGATATGTGAGCTACGAGCAAGCCTGTAAGTTCTTAATTCAAAAAGTAGACGGCAGCTTAAACTTTAAGAAAGAGCTATTTAACCGAATACTCGTCGCCTACTTTCTCGGTAATAATGACCTACACCTTAGAAATATTGGTTTGCTGCTACCGGAACAAGAGGCCACACGACTCGCGCCAATCTATGATTACGTATCTATAGCGCCCTACCCGGGATACATCGCAAACGAGATCCCATTAGCATTACCTCTTCTCGCGAGTGAAGAAGGCGATAATTTCAATACCAGTGGCTATCAATCACATAGTACCTACACCGGCTATGACTTTCTCACCTTCGCACAAAATATTGGTCTCAAGCCTAAACTGGCGACCAAAATGATCCAAGATTTGTGCGCCAAGCAAGAGGCGATTCTCGATATCTACCGTAATAGTTTCATGCTGCCAGAGCACGTTGAGAAAGTCGCAGAATGGATATTGAGTCGAGTCAACTATTTGGGCCAATTAGAGCATGTTGCTGTTTAATATATGGTTGAAGGCGGGCTAAGTGATCAGCAAGTCGCCGCCATCAGCGGCCACAAATCGATGCAGATGCTGCGCCGCTACACTCACCTCAGAGCCGAAGACCTGGTTGAAGAACTAGACGCGATTGCCAGAGGAAAAAGAGTTAGCTAACACCGCCCCTTAAGTGTCAATAAAATGAGGTTTGTGCCGATTTAACCTGGCTGTACTAAATGGATAAGCCTGGTTTATTGACACTTGAGGGGCCAGTACCTACGTGCAGGGCAAGATAGTTAGCCACCATCACCACAACAACAATTCATACTGCCTAAATCATTTTTGGACAGAAATCATTTAGACTATTTAATTAAATCGTAAATCATCGAATTAGTTCTAGCTATGGTAACTTGCCTTGTCGAGTTGCCCTGTTTCACTGGTGCAGAACAGCTCAAAAGCTAATCGCATACTTAGCGAGCATAGAAGCAAACACAACTTAGAATCAAACAGCCCCAAGGGGCTGTTTTTTTATTCCCTGAGTGGGAATAATCCGTTGAATAATAAGGCTTAGTAGCGAGAAATAACCATCTCATCAAGGAGCCACTCTAAGTCTTCCTCGTATTGAGCTGGGGTTATTTTTATATAGTTTGCTTTTTGACAAACCAAACCAGCAAGCTCAGAACCAAGTATTCCGTAATTTGAGCCAAAACCTGGAACTAAGATATATCTCCCTGAACGGCGTTGTTCATTGGTGATTTTTTCAGCTCTAGTGGCTGCGATATCAAGCAAGAATAGTTTTCTTGAGTAGTTAATCCTGCTGTCTTCGATATTGTATCGTGAATTGGATATGGTGATCTGACTACCTGAAAGTAACTCTGATTCTACTCGTTCAATCTCATTTAAATCGTAGCCATCTCTTCTTAAGTTGGCGAATACATCATCTCTAGATCCGAGAACAGTTTCAAAAATTGCGTGCTCAAACTCAACAGGTGTAAGGTACTGGATATGCTGAAATTCTCGTCGAAGTCTGATTAGTATTGATTTAACTTGAATGAAGGTATGGGTGTCTGACATGGTTAGCATATGTTCCAGATCGCCTCTTAATGAAGCGTAGTAACCTGCCCCGTCCAAGTATTCGATAAACTTCGCATCAGGGTATTTTTCTTTTGTGAATTGTCTAGATGATGAGGTTTGATCTGCTCCAGTTAGACTGGACACCGCATTAAGCGACATATTGTTTTTCAAAGTTAATTGGGCTTAGATACCCAAGAGCACTGTGCCTTCTTGTTCGATTATAATCAACTTCGATATATTCAAAAAGCGCTTGGCGCATCTCTTCTCGCGTCATTATCGGCTCGTATTGGATGGCTTCTACTTTCAATGAGTGGAAAAAGCTTTCAACACAGGCGTTATCCCAGCAATTTCCCTTCCTACTCATACTTTGTTTTAGGTTATGGGCTGAGATTAACTCTCTGTAGTCTTTTGAACAATATTGACTGCCTCTATCACTATGGATAATCACCCCTTCGGGCATGCCTCTACGGAACAATGCCATTGATAGCGCATCACAGACCAGAGTCGCGGTCATTCTGGTGTTCATTGACCAACCAACGACTTGCCGTGAGTACAAGTCGATAACAACCGCTAAATACATCCAACCTTCGCTTGTCGCTAGATAGGTAATATCTCCAGCCCATTTTTGGTTCGGTGCTGTCGCATTAAAGTCTTGCTCAAGCAAATTCGGGGCAATAGGAAGCCTATGCTTGCTGTCTGTCGTACATTTGAACTTACGGGCGGCCTTCGCGACTAAGCTCTGGCGCTTCATGCTCGCGGCAATGGTTTTTACATCGTGCTTATTACCATTTGCCTCAAGTTCTTTTTGAATACGCCTTGCGCCGTCGCGTTCCTTTTTATCATCAAAGACTTCTCGAACTTTGCTATCAAGCTGCTTTCGGTGCTCGTTGCGTTGAGTGACTTTATGGCGATTATCAATCCAATAATAAAACCCACTTCGAGAAACCCCAAACACCTTAGCCATACGGACAATCCTATATTGCATCAGGTGTTCGAGCATAAACTCATAGCAATCTACTTTAGATTTTTCGCGAAGTAGGTGGCGGCCTTTTTTACGATATCTAGCTCTTCAGCTTGCTCAGCCAATAATCGTTTGAGTTTGGCATTCTCAGTGGCGAGTTCTCTTTCTCTATCGCTGATTTTCGCGTCTTTTTTGACGGTTTTACGCCATCCATAGATTTGAGATTCATATAACGATAGCTGTCGTGCAGCAGCAGCGACACCGACTTTGTCTGCTAACTTAAGCGCTTCAGCTTTGAATTCAGGAGTATGTTTGATTCGTGTTTTCTTAGTTGTCATTGTTCACCTCGTTAGTGATTATACTCACTTAACTCAGTGTCCAAAACTACTGGTGCGGATCATTGGTTGTAAGAGGTGAAAATCGGTACAGTCTTCAGACTGTACCGATAAGGTTATTAGTGTTGTGTCACACTGATGGCTTTTGTACTGCTATTGAAATGAATCTGATAGGTGGCGTAGTCGCCGACTTGATAATCCGTACTTGGGTAGGATTCTGTCCACGAACCATCATCAATTTTAAACCTTGCGGGTGACTCTTCACCATTGAAGGTTTGGGTTGTTGTGTAAAGGCCGGTTTGCTCATTGTAATCCAATGCGGCTAATCCCCATCCGTTTGCTGTTCCTCGGAAGTACCAAGTTTCATTTCCACCATTTGTGTTGCTGGTGCACTGGGAGAGATCTTTCCATTCACCATTGGCATAACAAAGGTTTGGTGCTGAAACATTCATATCGAGTGTTTGGCGGCTGCCTTGATCACTGAAAATGACTTTCAAGCTAGTGAGGTTAGTACCAAAGTCATAGCAATATTGACCATTTTGTTGAGTCATTGCTTGCCCTGGCCAAGTTGCGTTAGCAATAGGCGTTGCTGCATCCACATTCCAGAAGTAGAGGTAAGGTTGAGAGAAACCTTGCTGATTGTCATAACAGATTTGGGTGGCATTATCGTTATCATTATCCTCTTCTGTGATTAGGGTAAACCCACAGTCGGCTAAAGATTTCCAGCTACCATCGCTATAACACGTTCCAGTAGTGGTGGTGAGATCGTTACTCTTATTGGCACCTTGATTTGAAAAAATCACATTCACACTTGAAAGCTCAGTTTCAACATCATGGCAATAGAAATCACCATTTGCCGTCATGGTAACGCCAGGCCAAGTGGCGTTTGTGAGTGAGCCTGCTGGTTGTGCTCCCCAGTAGTAGAGTGTTGGTGAAGTGTGATTAGCGGTATTGTCGTAGCAGAGGTTGGTTGCTGTGACGGGAGTTGCTGGTTTTTTATCGCTATCACTATCACTATCACAATCGGTGCAGGTTTGTCCTACTTTTGCTCCGACATGAATGGCCGCCGCATTATGAGAAGCCACGGTGAAATGGGCATAACCTGAACTGTCTACACTGATGGTGGTGCCACTGCATGTTCCCGTTTGTGAGTTAAAGTCACCACTGATGATGTCGCAATATTCACCCGCTGGCATTCCGGTAGCAAAACCTTGGTTGATGCCTTTGTTGTCGTCTCGGTTAATGACAACAAAACCTAGCCCACCACGGCCAAAGGCCACTTGGTTATAGCCATCATCCCACCAGTTGGTCACGCGCCATTCTGCTGCAGTGTGATTACGAAAAGCCACCATATTGGCTACGCCGCGCCAGCGATGTTCACAAACCCAGTCTCCTCCATCAAAACCACAGGCGTTACCCGTATGTATGCCAGTTGCGGGGGGGCCTGCATCAAAATCATTGAAGTAGTAGCCTGACATGACTTTGGGGTATCCATAGGGATAGGCCAACGTAAAGACATTACCGAGGAAGTAGAGGTTACCAAAATCTTGGTGGCTGAGTACTTGTTCTGGGTTGTGACGTTCTTCATCATGGTTCGTTACAAAAGTCACCGCATCACTGTTGCCTAACCAGCCACTCCATGAACCAATCCCTTGTAAATCTTTGATTCCTCCGTGTTTAAATTTAGGGCCAAGGGTTCGAGCAAAGAAGAATTCAGTCACATCACCAATATAAGTGTATTCCCCCGGTTTTACTGGCTCATTTTCCGCTCCGATCACTTCTTGGAAAATATAAGGGGTGCCGTGTAACTTACTTTTTATCGCGGCAATATCTTCAGCAGGGATATGTTTGGCTGCATCAATACGGAATCCGGCAACGCCCATGCTGATGGCCTCATTCATGTAGTCCGCAATTTTTTGCCGCACATATTCGGAGCTGGTTTTCAGATCGTTAAGCCCGACTAAATCACAGTTTTGTACGGACCAACGATTGGAATAATTAATATCACTGGTGCAGCTATTAAAGTCATTCGTTCCATAAGGAACTTCTGGGAAATTCCGATTCCATGCTGCCATATGGTTGATGACAGCATCGAGATAAATATCCACGCCCGCTGTTTTACAGCGTTGAACCATATCTGCAAATTGCGCTCGGTTACCGCTGCGCCCTTCAAAAGAATAGCTGACAGGTTGATAGCGAGCCCACCAAGCGGGGTTATCAACACTTTTTTGAGGGGGTGAGATTTGTACGGCAGCAAATCCTTTTGGGCCCAGGAATTCTTCACATTCTTGAGCAATATCTTGCCAACCCCATTCAAATAAATGGACGAAGGCGGTTTTGGGAACGTCTTGGGCATAACTTGGTGCCCCCCCGATTAAACTCCCGAATAACATGAGCCCGGCAGACAAACTCTTGTTGAATTTCATATTCTTTCCTTAAGTTTGGAATCTTAAAATGTAAGAAAAAATGTATTGTGTCTAAAAAGACAGCAGAACTTTAGGACAGATAAAAAGGAATACATCTTTAAAGAAAGGTGATTGTGAGAATGGTCATTATTTGTACGGTGTTTGTTTTGATAGATTTAAATACAGTCACTAAATGTACACATCAAGCATGAATTGAACTACCACACCCCTAAAGGAGTGTGGATTCCTGTCGTCGGCGACATTTGCGCTCCATTACTAAAATCGAGTCGGCTTACATTGTCTCTTACAGGCGTTTAATGTGTTGGTAGTCCCTACCACCACAAATACTTAAACTGCTAACCGTAACCCCTCTATGTGGATATTGTTAGCGGCATTCAAATCCCTGTCGTTTACAGAACCGCAGTCGCATCGCCATTCACGAATAGCAAGTGACCATTTGCCCTGATATACAGCCCCACAACAAGCACACAATTTAGAGCTTGGGAACCATTGATCAATCTTAGACACTCTTCGACCATACCAAGCAGCTTTGTACTCTAGCTGCCTGACAATTTCGCCAAAGTTTGCGTCACTAATTGCTTTTGCTAGCTTTTTGTTTTTCAACATGTTTTTAACTC
>NZ_VHTC01000050.1:0-12289 GCF_013048685.1 Vibrio sp. A8-1 | reverse complement strand
GTCAGTTCTGAGTGAAATCATCACGTCAGTCGTTGAGAAGAAACCGTACCCGAACGTTTTTGATCTATAAACTGCACATGCTTCTTCAGGCATGGTAAGTCAAGATACCTCGGTGAACGCTTACTAGAAAAGTGACGAATCAAGAGTTGGACGATATTCAACCATAGGATGGAGTAGTGCGGATAATGCCCTCTCCGAGGAGAGGGCATGAGGTCTATTTAAGAATGATTTGTACTGAACGTTCGATATCAGCACTGCCTTGAGTTAAAGGACGAGAATCTGCGACCGCTGATACGTTAATTCTTTTTGTATCAATGCCTTGAGATTGAAGATATTGAGAAACCGCTTGAGCACGTTGCGCTGAAATCTTGTTATTGATCGCATCAGAACCAGTGCTATCTGTACGACCGACTAGATGGGCAACCAACGCTGGGTTAGTTCGCATCACATCGACGACTTCATTGAGATAGAAGTAAGAGAGATCTTCAAGCGTAGATTTACCTAAAGCAAAAGGCAGTAGGAAATCAGTACGAGCCGCTTTAGCAACTTCAACCTGAACAGGAACTTCAATGACACGTTCTTGAATCACTTCAATTTGCTCAGTTACGACTCTTGGTGTTGCTGGTTGACCAAATTTATACGCCATTCCCCAGTAAATCTGGTGTAGGTGTGGATTCCGGCCTTCTTTAACCTGTACGCGATCATAGTAGTCGTAACCCACTTTTGTTGAAATCGCGTTAGTCAATTGATACTCAAGGCCAATGCCTGCTGAACCAGTAAACGTGTCTGTTTTTATATTGGATGAGCTGATATCAGAATAGATATAGGATGCGCCTAATTTACCAAATACAGAGAGGTTATCCATAAGCTCATATTGACCTTTGACCCCCAAAGATCCGATATGTAGCTTATCAACACCTAAACGATGAACATAATCATAACCGGTGTAAACCCCCCAGTATTGGTTAACATCGTATCCTAATTCAAGTTTGGGGCTAACGGCTTTATCTCTGTGACCAGTGATGGATTTACCATCTGCAGTTGTCACGCCAGACGCAGCACCGATCCACCAGCCTGATTGATCGATCGCAGAATCAGAATGTGTTTCGGCATTAACGCTCACGGCTGTCATTGTAAGTGCAGCGATGATGGAAAGAGAGACCAGATTTTTTTTCATTACTTATCCTTAAAAATAATAACGACTTATTCTTATTTCTTAATTTATCAGCGAACATGTTAAAAAACGCTGTTCAATAATAGGTTGCCACTGCTTTATGCGGAATTAGACCAACCATTTCGCTAAGTCCTGCCCATTATTCGGTAAGCATGAATGATTAGATATCAGTTAAAGAAACAGTGGGTGTAGGAAAAATCCGTTTTGTTTTTTTAGCTTATATATTGATGATTATCTTGTTGGTTTAAAGAATCAGTGCAGATGGCAAGCTAGATTGATGAGATAAAGCCCCCTTGTCATTTTGACAAGAAGTAGGAGGTGGTGAGTAAAGTTTCTTCAAAGGGTGCGTTAAGTTCATACAGATTGTGTTTTTTGTCGTCTTTAAGAAAAAATATGTGATGAAATTCAATTTTTTCTGGCTTTTTTTATGCTTTTAGTGAATAATCCGCCTCCCTTAGATGTCCCTAGTGGCTTGATGCTTTTTGAGACTCATCCGCATCTGAACGGAATCAGCTCTTCTTTTAGGATTGGTTGGAAATGGTATAGCACGTGGGACCTTAGTTATTTATTCTTTTAGTGGGATCCACATGCAAGAAACCGTTATTCAATTTAGTGATTTAGCACTAAACAGCACACTCCTTTCTGCCCTAAACGAAATGGGCTTTGTTACTCCAACCCCAATTCAATCTGCCGCGATACCTCTTTTATTAGCAGGTCGTGATGCATTAGGTAAAGCGCAAACCGGTACCGGTAAAACGGCCGCATTCTCTTTACCGCTTCTGAATAAGCTAGACCTCACCCAGTACAAGCCACAAGCAATTGTTATGGCACCAACTCGTGAGTTAGCGATTCAAGTTGCCGCGGAAATTAAAACCCTCGGTAAAAATATCAAGGGATTAAAAGTATTAGAGATTTACGGTGGCGCCTCCATCGTCGATCAAATGCGCGCTTTAAAATCTGGCGCTCATATCATTGTTGGTACGCCGGGTCGTGTTAAAGACTTGATCACGCGTGAACGTTTACATTTGGACGAGTGTCACACTTTCGTTTTAGATGAAGCTGATGAAATGCTGAAAATGGGCTTCGTCGATGACGTTACATGGATCATGGAGCAATCGCCAGAAACAGCGCAGCGCGTATTATTTTCTGCGACTATGCCGCCGATTGTTAAAGACATTGTTGACCGCTTTTTGCGTGATCCTGCACGTGTTGACGTGGCCGGTTCAAACCAAACTGTGGCAAAAGTTGAGCAGCAATATTGGGTTGTTAAAGGTGTAGAGAAAGACGAAGCCATGGCTCGTCTACTTGAAACTGAAGAAACTGACGCTTCTATCGTGTTTGTTCGCACCCGTCAAGATACCGAGCGTCTAGCCGATTGGTTAATTGCGCGTGGCTTTAAAGCCGCAGCTTTGCACGGTGATATTCCTCAATCGTTGCGTGAGCGTACCGTTGATCATATCAAACAAGGTGTGATTGATATTTTAGTCGCAACGGATGTTGTGGCTCGTGGTCTTGATGTGCCACGTATTAACCACGTATTCAACTATGATATTCCATTCGATGTTGAATCTTACATCCACCGTATTGGCCGTACTGGTCGTGCTGGACGTAAGGGTAAAGCGATTTTGTTGGTTCGCACCAACCAAATTCGTATGCTACGCACCATTGAACGAGTAACTCGTACTTCAATGGAAGAGATCCAGCTACCTCATCGTGATAAAGTGGCTGAATCGCGCTTAACTCAGCTAGGTCTTGAGTTAGAAGCAGACAAAGATCATGCAGCACTAGAAAAGTTTGCTGAATTGGTTGAGAAATTGCAAGCTTCATTAGAGGTTGATGCAACGACGCTAGCGGCTATTTTACTTAAACGTCAACAGGGTAAACGTCCACTGTTTTATACTGGTGAAGATCCAATGTTGGCTGCGATTGAGCGTGATAAGTCTCGTCGTCGTGATCGCCGTGAATCGGGTGATGGCCGTACAGACAGCCGTGATGGTCGTCGTGAATTTGGTAGCCGTGATAACGTGCGTAATGTTGATTGGGATACTTACCAATTACAAGTTGGTCGTGATCAAGGTGTACAAGTTAAAGATATCGTTGGCGCATTAGCTAATGAACTTGGTCTAACCAAAGGTTCTATCGGTGCGATTAAATTAGCCCAAGGCCATACGTTTGTTCAGTTACCAAAAAGCATGTCTAGCGATGTGACGGGTAAATTACGTAAGCTACGCATTCGCCAGAAAGAGGTGGGTGCAGTCGTGTGTGATTTTGATGACTTCCGTGAGTCACGTGGTCGTCGTCCAGAAGGTAATCGTGATGGTGGTGGTTACCGTGGCGCTCGTGATGGCGCACCACGTCCAGCACGCAGTGATTCTCGTCCTCCTCGTGAAGGTGAGCGCCGTTTTGACCGCAACCGCGGCGCGGATGGCCGTAGCAGCTATCGCGGTGATCGCCCAAGTACTTCAAGCCGTCGCCCTAGCGAAGCTTAATTACTACTGATATTAAGCCCGTGGTGGAATGCTACGGGCTTATTTATTTGGTTTCGCATTCATCCTTTACATTAAGGATGTGACCTAGGTACAATCGTCCAACGTTGATGATCCGGTATTCGTGTTACCGAGTGACCATCGATGTTTACTTTTAACGTACTGAACACGTGTTGCTTGGTGTGCAACACCACTGTAAGGATTATTCATGCCTATTATTACTCTTCCTGACGGCAGTCAGCGTCAATTTGATCACCCTGTCTCTACCATGGACGTCGCTCAATCTATCGGTCCTGGTCTTGCTAAAGCAACCATTGCAGGCCGTATCGATGGCCGACGTGTTGATGCTTGCGATCTGATTGAACATGATGCAAGCCTTGAAATTATTACGATTAAAGATGAGACTGATGGACTAGAAATCGTTCGTCACTCTTGCGCGCATTTATTAGGGCATGCTCTTAAGCAGCTTTATCCGCAAGCAAAAATGGCTATCGGTCCAACCATCGATAGTGGTTTTTACTACGATATCGATCTTGATCATTCGCTCTCACAAGAAGATCTTGAGCGCATCGAACAGCGAATGAAAGATTTGGTTAAAACCAAATACGCAGTTGTTAAGCATAAAGTCAGTTGGCAGGAAGCTCGGGATACTTTTGAATCTCGTGGTGAACCTTATAAAATCGAAATCTTAGACGAAAATGTTGCTCGTGATGATCGCCCTGGTCTTTATCATCACGAAGAATATATCGATATGTGTCGTGGTCCACACGTACCTCATATGGGTTTTTGTCAGCATTTTAAACTGCTCAGTGTTGCTGGCGCGTATTGGCGTGGTAACAGTGACAATAAGATGTTACAACGCGTTTATGGCACGGCTTTTCATGATAAGAAAGCACTACAAGCTCATTTAACTCGTTTAGAAGAAGCGGCCAAGCGTGACCATCGTAAAATTGGTAAACAGCTTGATCTTTTTCATATGCAGCAAGAAGCGCCGGGGATGGTTTTCTGGCATCATAATGGCTGGTCTATCTTCCGTGATTTAGAAGTTTTCATTCGTCATAAATTAACGGAATATGATTACCAAGAAGTGAAAGGTCCATTGATGATGGATCGCGTTCTATGGGAACGTTCTGGTCACTGGGATAAATACGCGGACGCGATGTTCACTACATCATCAGAAAATCGTGAATATGCGATTAAACCGATGAACTGCCCAGGTCACGTACAAATCTTTAATCAAGGTTTGAAATCATATCGTGATTTACCCTTGCGCATGGCTGAATTTGGATCGTGCCATCGTAACGAACCTTCAGGTTCATTACATGGTATTATGCGTGTGCGTGGTTTCACTCAAGATGATGCGCATATTTTCTGTACTGAAGATCAAATTCAACAAGAAGTAACATCGTGCATTAAAATGGTGTACGACACGTATAACACCTTTGGTTTTGAAAATATTGCGGTTAAACTATCTACCCGTCCTGAAAAACGAGTAGGCAGTGACGAGATTTGGGATAAGTCTGAAGAGGCCCTGAAACACTCGCTTGACGCAATGGGTATTGCCTATGAGATTCAAGAAGGTGAAGGTGCTTTTTATGGTCCTAAAATTGAATTCACTTTGTATGATTGCTTGGATAGAGCATGGCAATGTGGCACAGTTCAATTGGACTTCAATCTTCCATCACGTTTAGGCGCGACCTACGTTGGTGAAAGTAATGAGCGCTTAGTCCCGGTTATGATTCACCGTGCGATTTTAGGTTCTCTTGAGCGCTTTATCGGTATTCTTATCGAAGAATATGCGGGTTTCTTCCCAACGTGGTTAGCTCCTGAACAAGCCGTGGTAGTCAATATCACCGATAAACAGGCTGATTACGCTCAAGAAGTCGTACAAAAGCTACAAAAATGTGGCATTCGTGCGAAAGCGGACTTGAGAAATGAGAAGATAGGCTTTAAAATCCGCGAACATACTTTAAAACGTGTACCGTATATGCTCGTTTGTGGCGACCAAGAAATGGAAGCTGGTGAAATTGCAGTACGTACTCGAAAGGGCAAGGACTTAGGTAAATTTAAATTGGATGATTTTATAACTCACATCCAAGCCGAAGTTTCTAGCCGTCAGCTCAATCTGGAGGAATAAACTATTAAAGGCGGAAGACGTGGCCAACAGCCGGCCAAACCAAACCAGCACCGTTTAAACGGTGAAATTCGTGGCGTTCGTGAAGTTCGTTTAACTGGCGCAGATGGTGAATCCGTTGGTGTTGTATCAATCAGCGAAGCACTAGAAGCGGCCGTAGAAGCTGGTATGGATCTTGTAGAGATCAGCCCTAACGCCGAGCCACCTGTTTGTCGTGTGATGGACTATGGCAAATTCCTCTTTGAAAAGAGTAAAGCTGCTAAAGAGCAGAAGAAGAAGCAAAAACAGGTCCAGATTAAGGAAATAAAATTCCGCCCTGGAACTGATATCGGAGACTATCAGGTAAAACTACGCAACCTGACTAGCTTCCTTGAAGAAGGCAACAAAGTGAAAGTAACTATTCGCTTCCGTGGCCGTGAGATGGCGCACCAAGAAATCGGTGTTGATGTTTTGAATCGTTTGAAAGAAGATACGGCTGATATCGCGGTAGTAGAATCTTTCCCGAGCAGAATTGAAGCACGTCAGATGATCATGATGCTTGCCCCTAAAAAGAAGTAATTAACGGCATTGCAAGTAATAAAACCTAGTGATTAAAAGCTGGGTTTTATTCGCCCTAATTACATTGTTATTAAACTACTACAATGCGGAGTTATTCATCATGCCTAAGATGAAAACCAACAAAGGTGCTGCTAAGCGTTTTAAGAAAACAGCTGGTGGTATTAAGTACAAGCACGCTACTAAACGTCACATCCTGACTAAGCGTACTACTAAGAACAAGCGTCAACTACGCCCTAACTCAATCCTTCCGAAATGTGAAGTGGCTGGTGTTATGCGCATGTTGCCATACGCTTAATTCTTTTTAGTTTATTTATCGTTTAGTTTAGGAGAGACATAATGCCTCGCGTAAAACGTGGTGTACAAGCTCGTGCACGTCATAAGAAAGTTCTAAAACAAGCTAAAGGTTACTATGGTGCACGTTCACGTGTTTACCGCGTAGCTTTCCAAGCCGTTACTAAAGCAGGCCAATACGCTTACCGTGACCGTCGCACTAAAAAGCGCCAGTTCCGTCAGCTATGGATCGCGCGTATTAACGCTGCATCTCGTCAAAATGGTCTATCTTACAGCCGTTTCATCAATGGTCTTAAGAAAGCATCTATCGAGATCGATCGTAAGATCCTCGCAGATATCGCAGTATTCGACAAAGCAGCATTTTCTGTTCTTGTTGAGAAAGCGAAAGCTGCTCTGTAATAGAATTTTAACTGTTTAATCGAAAGGAGGGCTTAGGCTCTCCTTTTTTATAAGCGAGATAAAGGGCTCAATACCCCGTTTGCTCCTCTATCCAATACATGAGTATAAATTTGTGTCGTTGAGACGTCAGAATGACCAAGCTGCTCTTGTACCGTTCGAATATCAGCTCCTGATTCGAGAAGATGGGTCGCAAATGAGTGTCTTAGCGTATGGCAAGATACTGATTTTTTAATTTCAGCTTCTTTTACTGCTCTTTTTACGGTTCGTTGTAATGAGGTTTCATTAATATGATGCCGACGTAATAAGTTGCTTTCCTGATCAACCGATAATGCGTTAGATGGAAATAAGTAATGCCAATGAAATTCGAATGGTGCTGTCGGATATTTGCTATTTAATGCGTTAGGCAACCATACGCCACCATAACCTTTCGTTTCCATATCTTTATCGTAGTATCGTTTTGCGAGTGATATTTGTTCCTTGATTAAAGGGTGTAACTCTTTGGCCAGTGTTACTGTTCGATTTTTCCCTCCTTTTCCCTGCCATATCCTCAAAGCTCCATAATCAAAATCGATATCTTGTACACGTAAGCGAACGCATTCCATCAATCTTAGTCCTGAACCATAAAGTAGTTTGATGTGAAGCTGATATTTTGGATCAACATGATTAAAGAAGCGTTTTATTTCTTCTCGCGTCATGACGATCGGTAGCTTTCTTTCCAATTGAGATTTTTGGAATTTCATTTCCAGTGTTAATGGCTCTTTGATGATCTCCCTATACAAAAAACTCAGTGCATTCAAAGCCAATGATTGTGTTTTGGTTGCTACTTTTTTTTCAACAGCTAAGTAGGTTAAAAACTGTTCGACATCACGAGAGCCTAATAGATTAGGGTGAGTTTTATTATGAAAGACCACATATTGCGTTATCCAATGTATATAAGATTCTATAGTTTTGTTAGCATAATACCTGACTTGCATATATTCCTTTACGCTAAGCAGAAATTGAGATTTCATACATAAATCCTTTGCTGTTTTTATATACAGTGATGTGGGTTTTATAGGCTGTCAATAACTAAGTGACATTTTGCCGTTTATTTAGATCTGCTTCTCATTGCGATGGTGTATAACATGATGAATCAGATGGTTATTATGTTACGATTGTTCGACCTTTGCTCTAAAAGGCGGCGGTAGCGTGGAAGAAAAGACGGCATGTTTCAGTGTAATAAGCGTTAGGTCACAACGGGATCACACGAATAATGTATGAAGATATCGAGTGAGTATGGAATAGCCAATAGGGTATAGAGGAAAGAAGGCAAAAAGGACGAATATTAGTCATTTCCATGATACCCTTGAGGCGCTTTCGTGCGCACCTTAATCGGGGCGCGATTGAAGCGTGACGCCCGCAAGACCTCAAGGTAGAGCGATGCCCAATACTTCGGCTTCGATTTTTGTCTTTTTCTTCAATTCTTTTTTGATAGTCAATAATGAACGAGAGACCATAGGCAACATTGGTCGTGACCTAACAAACGATTCAAGACAGACTCGCAACGCAAAGCATTGTTATTATGCGTGTAGTTTGGTGATAAAGTCGTTATGCGGAAGGTTGGTAGTCGCGTTGTTCGCTGCTTAATCGGGCGTTATGCTTTATTGAGCCTCAGCAAAATCAATATATAAATTTTAATGGGAAAACTTAGTCTGATTTAGAAGTTTTCTTATTCTAATTTATTGATATTATGAGTTTATTGTTCTTTTTAGTGGCGATTGAAAGTTGAACGATACTTGTGCTTTTTCGGTAACTTTGCCCTGATAAATTGTGTACGCAAAAGGTTCGATTGTCGCTGAAAGGTCTCTTTCTTTGTTGTTGCTTGTCCATTGATTCCACCGGCTATTTCGCTTCAGCATGTTTGGGATCTCATTAACATCTTACTTGCTGACAGTGTTTGGTTAGCGCAAGTTTATCGGCGAATGTGCGTTTTTATCCGGCTCTGCTCTGATAAATTGTGTGCGCAAAAGGTTCGATTGTTGCTGAACGGTCTCTTCCTTTGGCGTTGCTGGTTTATTGATTCCGCAGGCTATTTCGCTTCAACTTATTTGGGATCTTATCGGCAATGATTGCTGAAAGTAGGCAAGTTTATCATTTTGAGTTAAAGTGGCTTTAACCAATGAACATTGTAAAAGTTCAATGTAATCAATAGGTAATAAAGCATAACAAACGCTTCAAGAGGGACTTCCAACGCGTGGCATTTTTATTATGCGTTGATTTTTGTGGTTACGGTGTTATGCGGAAACTTGGTAGTAGCGTTGTCAGCCCCTTAAGCGGGCGTTATAAAGCTCGAAGAAAGAGGACATTTTGTGGAAATTCGAACAGGTGAATTTGAAGATGTTGCGGGCATTACCGACATCTTTAACTTTTATATTGAACATACCAATGCACGCTTTGAGGAGTTTCCATTTACTCTGGAAAATCGTGAGGAATGGTTCTCTCAGTTCTCTAGAACCACCAAATATCAAATATATGTGGCTGTAGAAAACGGGGTGTTGCAAGGTTTTGCATGTTCCCAAAAGTACAGAGCAATACCAGCTTTTGATGACACTGTAGAGGTGAGCGTTTATCTGGCACAAGAAGCTAAAGGGAAAGGTTTAGGTTCGAAGCTTTATACTCAGCTGTTTTCATCCATTCGTGCTTATGGCGTCCATCGTATATTGTCGGGTGTTGCATTACCAAACGACGCATCAGTAGCATTACATAAACGGTTTGGTTTCCGAGAAGTCGGTATTTTCAACGAATATGCCAAGAAACATGGCCAGTACATCAGCTCGGTGTGGTTAGAAAAAGCGCTTAACGTAGAGTCCGCTTTATAACAAACGCCTCAAGAGGGACTGTCAACGCGTGGCGTTTCCAGTCCCAATGAGACGCGGTGGTTACGGTTGTTGTGTTTGAGTTTAGTGGTAATGCGTTGCCAGCCCCTTAGGCGGGCGTTATATTTCTCTTAAATTCAAAGTGTTACAAATTTAAAAGTTAAGTGGTAATGTGGGATTTTTTCTGGTTGATGATTTCTTGTGATGGATAGCTGTTGATTTGAGCAAGTATATCAATACCTAACGAACATTATCGTTTGGGCTCATTTAGCTGCTATTTTGATTTGGTTTACATTAATGGTTTGTTTCTCTGAGATTTATCATCAGAATCAATGGACAAGCTTGAGCCAATTTAAAAATTAACTGTTTGTTTTTGTGCCAAAAGTTAGCTCAACTTACGTTAAGTAACTGATGTTATTTGCTATTTTTAAAGGTTGTTTGGTGTTTCAGTAGCTGTCTGGAACTGAAATATAACAAACAATTCAAGCAGACCCTCAACGCGTGGCACTTTTGTTTTGCGTTGAGTTTGGTGATTACGGTGTTTTGCGGAAAGTTGGTAGTAGCGTTTCGGGCTACTTAATTGGGCGTTATGTTTTTTATCACGTTTTGGGGCTATAATCGGTCAAACCTTTATTGATAGTAGGTGTGATATGAATCGAAAAGTTGAAGCTTACGGCGTTGATGCTGTTGAAAGACCGAAAATTAAGGCTAGCAAAAAGCTTGATTTAACTGGTGATGCTGGTCGTCAAATTGTGAAGTCTGAAACAAAACTTGCTTTGCGTACCCATCAGAAGACATTCACTAAATTGGCTGATATGTAATGGATATCATCTGTTTTCCTTTTGAACGAGTGGTCGAAATTAATGCTTTCATCCTAAAAACAGAACCAGGAATGAAAGGGGCAGTTGATATTCCTAAGCTTCAAGGGGCGCTAGGTCGAATCGATAATGCGATCGTTTATGAAGGACTGGATGATGTTTTCGAAATCGCAGCTAAATACACTGCTTGTATAGCGGTTTCACATGCGCTACCAGATGCCAACAAACGCACAGGTTTGGCTGTGGCACTTGAGTATTTATCACTTAACGATTTTGAGCTTACGCAGGAAAACGATTTACTTGCGGATGCAGTTCGAGATCTTGTTATCGGCATTATCAACGAAACAGATTTTGCCGACATTCTCTACGCACAATACGCAAAAGAACAAAATTCAGTTCTCTAAACATAACAAGGCGTTAAAGAGGGATTCGCAACGCGTAGCATTTTCGTTATGCGTTAATTTTATTAGTTTTTAGTGTAATGCGGTGAGTTGGTAGTTGCGTTGCTCACCCCTTAACGCGGCGTTATATTTCTTTTAAATTCAACGTGCTACAAATTTAAAAGTTAAGTGGTATTGTGAGTGTTTTGCTGGTTGATGATTTCTGGTTGCCGATAGCTCTTGGTTTGATCATGTATATCAATGACTAACAAAAGTTATCGTTTAATCGAATTTTGTGGTTATTTCGATTGAGTTAACATTAATTTATGATTTATCTAATATTTGTTATTAAAATCAATTGGTAATATTTCATTGGTTATAAAGTTATCTGCTTGTATTTCTGTAAAGAAAGTGATTTAAACTTACCTTAATCGATTGATTTTTAGCTGATTTTTAAATGTTGTGTGGTATTTCAGTAGCTGTATGTAACTGAAATATAACAAACGGTTCAAGAGGGACAACCAACGCGTGGCATTTTTACTATGCGTTGGTTTTTGTGATTACAGTGTTATGCGGTAAGTTGGTAGTAGCGTTGGTTGCCCCTTAACCGGGCGTTAGCTTTAAAAAGAGTACGTATGTTCCTATTCAAAATTAATGATTCAAAAATGTCATATAGCTTTAAAGCATCGATATTAAGTGCCTGTATTGCCTTTTTTTTAGCGTGTTTGTATCATTTTTTAGTTGGCTTGCCTGAAGATGCGCCTAATGAGAACTTATCGTTTTCCCTTTTTGATGCGCTCGGTTTGATTCTATTCGCTCCATTTGTAGAAACGATACTAATAGTCCTACTCATATGGTTAGCTCAGAAGTTCATGCAAAATATACTATTGGTCGCTTGCTTGGTTGCCTTGTCTATTTCAGTTTTGCACTCTTTAAGCCATCCATTGTGGGGCTTGTTCACGTTTGCCCCTTTTGTTGTTTTTTGTCTCGGTTTTCAGGTGTGGCAAAAGGTATCTACATCTGAGGGTGCAAAAGTCGCTTTCTTAACTCACGCCTTTCATAATAGTTATGTGTTAATTTTGGTGGGGCTATCAGCTTAAAGCTAACAAAGCATTTAAGAGTGATTCGCAACGCTTGGCAGTTTCGCTTCGCTCAAGTATAGCCAAGCGCCGCTCACACCTTAATGCGGCGTTA